>OMZU01000016.1 GCA_900315605.1 uncultured Eubacteriales bacterium
CACAATGCTCTTTGCGATTGTAACCTTGTTCCACATAAACCGTCGTGCGGTATCTAACTGATTAACAACTGTACAAAGAGACTGTGGTTAGAGCCTTTCAGTAACCGTCTTGCGGTAGGAAAGAAATACTAATCCACAGTATCTCTAACAGTATAGCATACAGTCCTTGGAGAGGGACTCTAATAACTACTACTCTATAATACAAGGAATGAAATAAATGACAGAACTTTTTAACATTGTAGCCGCAGATCCGGCACCTCAGAATATGTCGTTACAGAGTATGCTCCCGATGATATTGCTCTGGGGCGGAATCATTGTAGTGATGTACTTCTTCCTCATCAGACCTAACTCAAAAAAGAAAAAGGAAGAAGCCGAAATGAGAAATTCTCTTGATATCGGCGATGAAATCACAACGATTGGCGGAATTATGGGTCGCGTTGTTGCGATCAAGGACGACGAGGACGCTATCATTATTGAAACAGGCTCGGACAGAGTTAAGATGAAGTTCAAAAAATGGTGTATCTCAAGCGTTGATACGGTTAAGGAAGCTCCGAAAAAGGATGAAAAAACCGAGAAAAAGAGCTTTTTCAGCCGCGCAAAAAAAGAAGAAAATAAAGACGAAAAATAATTCGCCCAAAACTGAATATTCTTTATCCGCTCCGAGTAAAGTATAGTGTATACTTTAGGAATCGCTGATTAATTCACGCAAGGCTGTCATACGGAAACGCTGTAGGATGTTGCGTCAGAATTAATCAGTACTTCCTTTACTTGGGGTGATTTTTTGTCTGATAAAAAACAACTGGTCAAGGGCGTAGTCACCGGAACAGTCTGCGGTCTGCTTGTAACCATGCTTCTCAACTTCATCTGTGCGGCTGTTATGCTGAAAACAGGCTTGCTTCCGGCTGAGCTTACGGGCTACATAGTCTGCGGTTTGCTTGCCGCCGGAGCTGTGGCGGCAGGAATCACAGCGACCAAGATAACAAGATCCGCAGGGCTGATCGTAGGACTTATTGCAGGCGCGACGATGTTTTTGCTCGTCACGATCGCAGGGCTGATAAAAAGCAGCGAGACGGTGGGTGTTATGACTGTTATAAAGCTCGCTTCTTGTCTTGCGTTCGGCGGTCTGGGCGGCATTTTGGGATTAAAAGAAAACAAACGAATCAAAATATAGACAATTCCGAGCTGTTCTCTGCGCACGATTTGTCTGACAATATATCGTCCGTGCAAGAGCTTTTGCAAGGGCGGTATTATTCTTTTAAAAAAATATATTAAGAAATTGTAAATAATATGGAAAATAATATTCAGATGTGTTATAATTGAGGCGGTGCGGTGTTTTGTATAGATTCACATGCAAAGCCTCGCCTGTTTTTTCACAAAGTATTTTTATTCATTTGAATTAGGAAGGTATATTTAATATTCAAGCCTTTATGGGAGCCTCCGATAATTCATTGTCATACGGATAATCAAGCTTGTGGATCATACCGTAAAGCTTTTGTTTTTATCTGTGACATGGGATTTTCAGCGGTTCCCCCAAGGCTTGTACCTCAGAGAAAAGGAGTTGTTAAAATGGCAAAAAATTCCAAGCTCCCCGGCAGTCTTAAAGCATGGAGGATCGTATCCTCAGAGCCTGACGGAAGCTTTATTGTCAGCAAAAAAGGAACTGACGGAAAAAAAGCCGTGCTCAAAATCTATGAGCTTTTTCACGGAGAATCCTACACCTCCGAAAACAGAGATTTTGCCCAAAACGAGGCTGATTTCATAAAGAATCTCTCAAAAAATGAAAGCTTCAGCAACTATCTTGACGTTGCTGTTTCCGATAATTCATCCGAAAAAAAGCTTTCGGTATACGTTATAACCGAACAGCTCACTCCCCTGTCTGAATACTACCGCGATTCACAGCCAGACGATCGCGAAATCGTGGATTTTGGTATTCAGATCGGAGAAACGCTTGAAAAGCTTGAGGAAAACAAGATCTTTCACGGCAACATCAATCCCGATAATATTTATGTTACACCCGACAATAAATTCAAGCTCGGCGGCTTCTGCGATTTTGAGAACGATCCCGATAATTATGACTATGCCGCACCGGAAATCCCTAATAACAAGCCTGCTGATTTTACCACAGACCTTTATTCTCTCGGTCTTGTGCTTTATTCTCTGAGCAACAACGGAAAGCTCCCGTTTGAAGGCAACGGAGTGAGCCGAAGCGAAGCTGTAAAAAAGAGACTTTCGGGAGCAGCGGTTTCCGCCCCTGAAAACGGCAACCAAAAGCTAAAGAGCGTTATTATGATAGCCTGCCAGCCCGAAAACAAGAACCGCTGGAAAAACGCCGGCAATATCAAAAACGCTTTTAACTCTATAATGGACGAGCTTCCTGCCCCGACCGCACAGAACATCAACGTGATCGTACCCGAGGGCACTGATTTTGACGGAAACGTTTTTGACGAGTACGAATATGACGAAAGCTCGGCAGAAGAGAATCCGACGGAAAACGAGCAGACTGCTGAGGAAAGCGTTACTCCGGAAGAAAACGAAGAAGCCGAAGATGCTGAAGATACCGCTTCTCAGGACTCGACCGACGAAACGGAGACGGAAAGCACGCCGGAGGAAAACGGCGAAAGCGAATCGGACGAGAACGATAATGACAATGCTTCCGACGAGCCTGACGAGAAGGTTTTTGACGATTACACAACCAAGGGTAAAATAACATATATAAATCAGGGCAAAAACGATTACGGCGACTTTTTTGAGGAAGAAAAGCCCGACGCCGATAAGGATAAAAGCAAAGACGAGGACAAACAAAAAACGACCGCCTTTGTTCCGATCAAATCCAATGAAGATAACCTTGATGTTGACTCCGATAGCGAATTTGATTACAGCGATCCCGATGAAAAAAAGAAGAGCAAAAAAGGTCTTATTGCGGCAATTATCGGCTTGATAGCTGTTTTGCTTGCACTTGGAGGAGTTACTTTCTGCGCGTTCAACGGAATGTTTGACGGACTTTTCAAGGGCTCTGATAAACCGCAGGAAACCACCGCGCCTCAGACGACCACAGCCGAGGTCAAGGCTACTACCGCAGCTCCAACAACAGCTGCTCCGACCACGGCAGAGCCGACTACAGAGATCGAAGAAACCACAAGCGCGGAAATCGACAAATTTGTTACTCCGGTTGTGGGCTACTATTATGATTATGCCAAGGAGCTGCTTGAAAACGAAGGCTTTGTTGTTCAGATGGGCAGCTACGAATACAGCACAAAGTATGAGGCAGGAAAAGTCATCGCTCAGTATCCGAGCGAGGTTACGATCGCGACAACCGGCAGCGTGGTTACTCTTGACGTTTCGGCTGGACTTATTGACGAGCCGACCAACGCTCCCGACACCGAGAGCGAGCAAAGCAGTCAAAACGAAAGCTCCGACGACAGTCCCGCGCCAATCAGCGAATACAAGGGCAACAACTCTTATATGAGCAAGTCAGAGGTCGAGGCTATGAGCGACAGTGAACTAAATCTCGCGCTCAACGAAATCTACGCAAGACGCGGAAGGATCTTTACTACTCCGAGCCTGTCCGAATACTTTAATTCACAGTCTTGGTACACGCCGAAATATTCTGCCGCTGAGTTTGACAGAAATGTTGTTTTCAACGACTACGAGCAAAAGAACCTCCAGCTCATGATAAACGAGCAGCAAAAGCGCGGAATAAGGTAAGTAAAATTTACAAACTCAATGAATAGAAGCCAATCGCCGTTTGATTTTTTGACGGCGATTGGCTATGGATTTTAAAATGAAAGAAAAAATATTAGCTGTGCTAAAAAGCAAGCTGCTGTTCGCTCTGGTCATCAACCTTGCGATAATGGTGCTTTGCGTGATAATCACGAGCTTTGTATATGACAGCAGCAATGATTTTTACAACTCAATAAATATTGCCAAGAATCATTTTTATTACAGCAGCTCTATCAACTATATTGCTGCGGTGCTGATTGGCACGGTGCAGTATGTCTTTTCCGAGATAAATTGCTTTGTTGCCGCCCAGGTGTTTTTGTCTTATATTTCTTTTACGGCAATAACATTTGTTTTCTGCGACAAGTTCAATTCCAGAAAAGCGTTCACCTTTACATTGGTGATAAACCTTCTTTTTGCACTGAACCACTACTCAACGATCAATTCGGACCGCACGGCTGCGCTCGGACTGATCGCAGGATTTTTGCTTGTTTTGAACGCTATTCACAACAAAAGATACAATCTTCCGTGCTGGATCGGAGTTGCGATCATCTGCGGCGGGTCATTTTTTAATTTCTATTATTTCTTTGTTGCTCTCGGCTTTGCGTGTGCGTTTTTCTTTGGCGATCTGATCGCAAAAAAGAAATACAAGCTGCCTTTTAGAAAGCTGTTTTGGTATTTCAGACCGTTTTTGCTGATGTTTATATTCGTTACTCTTAATGTTCTGGGACTCAATCAGTTTTCTTACACAATAAACCACGCTACCGACGAGGCAGAAAACTACTATGAGTATTCGGCGGTCGTGAATAAAATCAACAATCTCCCCTTCCCCTCGTATGACGATTACGAGGAGGAATTCAACGAAATCGGCGTCAAGTCCGACAGTGATTATGAGCTGCTCAAAAACGGCTATTACGATCCCGAAAAAAGCCTGAACACCGAAACCCTAAAGAGCGTGAGCGAGATCCAAAGAGAGGACAATCCCGATCTACTTTTGTACTCTGCCGGAAACATTTTTGCCGACATTGCTTCGCATTTTTCAACCTTGGACGTCACGGCATTTGTTACGGTTTTCTTTGTTCTTCTCAGCGTTGTTTTTATTGTGACGCACAAAAAACGCTTTGCATTCTTCCCTGCGTTTTATATTATTACCGGATTTATCGCCGGAACGCTGATTAGGTATTTCTTCTCGGGAACAACGCCGATGATCTATGGGATTTGGCTGATGATGGTTGTTATTCTGCTTTATTCCTTTAATTTTGACAAATTCAGATATCTAAGGCGACCCATTGAAAACCTGCGTCAGCACAACGGCTACTGGCTGATCTCATGTGCGGCGATGATCGTTATGACGCTAAGCTACAGCATTGTATTTGTGACTCACGTCAGCTTGCCCGAGGAGGACGACAAGCCTTATCATCTTCTTGAGGAGCTTGGCAGAACGCCCGATAAATACTATGTTTTTGATGTTCCGACAATCAATGATTTTTACACTCACACCGAAAATTACATTCATCCGATGTGGGGCTTCAGCGAGGATTATCTTGAAAATATTGACAGCTTTGGATATTTTCATAATAACGAGGATCTGAGAAAGCGTAATCTTCCCGAAAACATATATCAGGCTGTTTTAAGGCACAACAAGATTTATGTTATTGACCAGGCACTGGTGTTTAAAAAAGAAAAATACTTTACCGAAAACTATGTGCCTAATGGGAAAAATGCCGTTTATGAGCTTATTGATGAATTTGACAGTTACAAAATCTATAAAGTCGTAATTCTCTAGTGCCGGTGGTGCCGGTTGGCACTTTCGCCCGCCTATTTTAACCTTATCGATAACAATTAACTTGTTCAACGGCGGTGTCATGCTTTTTTTTAAATATTAAAAACATGATTTTCTAATAAAGAGTTGTCAGGCGATTGACTTCTGATTTTCAAATAACGTAAATAAAAAACGTGATTTTCCAATGGAGGCATTGTCGGGCACTTGACTTTTGATTTTAAAGTAACGTATCTACTTGATCTAAAAAAGGATTGGTTTCGCGCCAATCCTTTTTTATATTACAGATATTTCATTATTAGAAAAATAAAGCTTTACAACCTTTTGCATATCCTCGGGTATTGGTGCAGAAACCGTCATTTTTTCTCCGCTGACAGGGTGTACAAAGCTCATTTTTGAGCAATGCAGGCATTGTCTGCCGATATGGTCACGGCTGCCTCCGTATAGATCATCGCCGACAAGCGGATGCTCCAAAAAGGTCATGTGACATCTTATCTGATGCGTTCGTCCTGTTTCAAGCCAAAGCCTAAGCACGGAAGCCTCTTTGCAGTGGCAGATCACCTCGTAATGAGTGATCGAAGGCTGACCGTCGGGCAAGACATGACGAACGATTTTTGATTCCGAGGTCAAACCGATCGGAGCGTTTATCGTACCGCCGCAGGTTATTTCTCCGTGGCAGATGGCAATATAATCCTTGTCAACCTTATTTTTCAGCTTGTTGGCAGAAAACTTGTCTTTGCTTATCATGACCAAGCCGGAGGTGTCACGATCCAGACGGTTCACCGCCCTGAAAACATAGTTTTCATTTTTTTGAATGTTATAATATCTGACAATATTTGCAAGCGTGTCGGTCTGATGCTGCTTTACCGGATGAACCGGCATCAGCGGCGGCTTGTTCACGATCAGGAGCCACTTATCCTCATAAATAATATCAAGTTGCCCCTCAACCGGGTCGATCTCCGACTGCTCGCTCGGAAGCGAGAGCACCACCCTCTGCCCTTCTTTTAGAAAATCAATCGTGCGAATATGCTCTCCGTCGGCAGTGATCCCGTTTTGCTCGCGCTTTAGTTTTATTAACAATGCTGCCGATATTCCGCAATATCCGCGCAAAAACGACTTTGCCCGCGTGCCGTCAAACTCCTTTGGTACAATAAAGCTTAGCTTCTCAGCCATTGACAAACCTCCACAAAAACCAGCACAAAGTCACCTGCAAAACAATTATCAGCGGGATCCCGACCATAAACTTTGGCTTTCGGGTTTTGTGGTGGATCATATGCATTGTGATATACATTCCGACGCTTCCGCCCATTGCTGCGAGCAAGAGCAGAGTCAGCTCGGGCACACGCTGCTTTTTCTTTTTGGCGTTATGCTTATCCAAAATCGTTACAAAAATTGAAATAAAACTGATAACAGCCAAATATAATATAATGTAAGAAGTCATATTCACCTCGGAGATGGTTGTTTGATTAAAAGAATAATTCCGTTTATTGCCACAGCTGTCACGCTTTGCCTTGTGCTGACAATTGGGTTTATTGATAAAAACAAAACTGCGGTCAAGGCGACCGAAGCTAATTATAATTCTGTATCAGAAATAAAAACAAGCTCCGACAAATCAAGCGAGCCTATGAAGGGCGTTTGGGTGACATATATGGAGCTTAGTATGCAGTATGACGACGACAAAAGCGAAGGAGCCTTTAAGAACAAGTTTGAAAATATAGCACAAGACTGCAAGTCTCGCGGCTTTAATACGCTTATTGTTCAGGTAAGGCCGTTTTGCGACGCGCTTTACAGCTCCGATTATTTTCCTTTTTCGCATATTATTACCGGCAAGCAAGGTGCTGATCCCGGCTACGAGCCGCTTGAGATCATGTGCGAAACCTGCAAAAAACTGGGACTGAAAATCCACGCCTGGATAAACCCCTACAGAATCGCCTTGAACAATATTCCACAGGAGCTAAGCGAAACAAATCCATACATAACAGACAACGAAATCTGCATTGAAACCGACAGCACGATTATTTTGGATCCGGCAAGCGAAAAGGCTCGTGAGCTGATTGTCAGCGGAGTAAGCGAGCTTGCAGAAAATTATGAAATTGACGGGATCCAGTTTGACGATTATTTTTATCCGCCCGATATTGAAAACGAAGATAACGAACAATATCTTGACTATGCTTCGTCGATTCAAAATAGCTTTGGGATGAACCTTGATGAGTGGCGCACAGCCAACGTCAACCTTTTGATAAGCGAGGTTTACAGAACTGTTCATTCTCTTGACAAGGATATTGAATTTGGTATATCCCCTCAGGGCAATCTGGGCAACAATGCCGGTCTGAACGCCGACGTTGTAAGCTGGTGCTCTCAGCTTGGATATATTGATTATATCTGTCCGCAGATTTATTTCAGCCTCGAAAATCCGGCTCTGGGCTTTGAGGCAGCTCTAAAAGAGTGGACGGAGCTTGATTTTCACGATGATCTGAGGCTTTACATCGGCTTGGCTGGATATAAGGCAGGAAGCGACGCAGACGAAAACACCTGGCAGGACAGCGATGATATTTTGGCACAGGAATATAAAATCTCAGACGATTACAATGCAGATGGAATTATGCTCTACAGCTATTCCTCGCTTGTTGATAATAATTCTGAAAAAGAAATTAATAATCTGTGCGAATCATTTTAGGTCAGTCAAGCGCACCCTCGCAATGATCCTTGTGCGCCTTGGTAAGCCTTACTCTATAGATTTTTCCGCACAGCTCGGCGTTGTCGCAAACCACGCGAACAGGAGTATAGTTCTTTGTGTAGCCCTCAAGAACTCCGTTTCTAAAACGTTCAAAGAGCACTTCTTCCGTCAGTCCGACCTGAGACTCCAAGAATTTTTCTCTGGATTTTTCAACAAGCTTTCCCATCAACGCGGCTCTTTTGTCCTTTTCGGCAGGGCTGACCTGATTCGGTGCGTCAGCAGCTACGGTGCCCTTTCGCTGAGAATACGGAAAAACATGGACCTTTGCAAAGCCAACGCGTTCTACAAAGCTCATGGAAGCATTGAAATCCTCCTCGCTCTCTCCGGCAAAGCCCACCATAACGTCTGTAGTCAAGGAAGGATTGTCAAAAGCAGCCCGGAGATTATCAACTATTTCCATATAATCGGCAGAATTATAATGTCGGTTCATTGCTTTCAGCGTTTTGTCGCAGCCGCTTTGCAGCGAAAGGTGAAACTGCGGACAAAACTTTGGCTGGGCAGCAAGTCGGCTGATAAGCTCGGCGTCCATCTGCTCGGGTTCGATCGAGCCGAGCCTTACGCGTTCGATCCCATGTATATTGCAGGCACATTCAACGGCGTCTGCAAGACAAAAATCCTCGCCCTGTCCATAGGCGGAAAGGTTGATGCCGACAAGCACGATCTCTTTGTAGCCGCGCGCAGAGATCGCCTCAAGCTCGGTTTTTAGCTCGGGCAGAGGTTTTGAGCGCACTCTTCCGCGGGCGTAAGGAATAATACAATACGAGCAAAAACGGTTGCAGCCGTCCTCGATTTTGATAAAAGCGCGAGTATGCTCGTCAAAGCCTGACACCGCCATGCTTTCAAAAATCTCGTATTTTCCCTCGTGCTCGGTTATGCTGACAAAGGGGTGCTTTTCTGCAAGAAATCTTTGGATTGAAGGAACAAGCTCGCTTCGCCTTGCGTTGCCGAGGACAATATCGCAGTTCTTAAAATTTTTTGCTTCTTCCGGAAAAGCCTGGGGCATACAGCCTGTCAGAACAATTATTCCGTTTGGGTTTGCTCTTCTTACCCTGCTGATAAGCTTGCGGTTTTTTGCGTCGCTCACCGAGGTGACGGTGCAGGTGTTGATTATTGTGATGTCCGCTGTTTCAGGCGAATTTGAAGCGGAAAAACCGTGCCTGAGCATGTCCTCGCGCATCGCCTGAGACTCATATTGATTGACCTTGCAGCCGAGTGTAAGTATATTAAAATTCATAATAATCCAAACCCTTTTTATTCAAATAGTTGAAAATAATTTATTTACGGAAATAACATTGTAAAAAGCAAAAAATAATGTTATTATATAAATGAACATTGAAGGGAACTTCAAAAAAACCTTGCTGCTAATAAGCACGAAATCTTAACGGCATTTTTTCTAAAATTCCTTTTATATATATGTATGACTGCTATTTTTGGTCAAAATTCCGCCAAAATCTTCCGTACTTTTACACAACAATGGATTTCGGAGACTCCCTAAAGATAATATAAAGCACGTTTTGACTGAGGTGATTTTTTTGTATTCGCTTCCGATTTCCGCCGGAAATAAGAACGGACTGATCGAGATATTTGAAACTCTCGCTCAATTTCCTAACATCATGATGATGATAAAAAGCGGAGATTATACCGTTGATGCTCATTCGCTGATCGGTGTGTTCTCACTTGACATAAATAAACCAATTGAACTTATTCTTGAACAAGAGCCCGACAAAAACCTTAAAGAAGCTCTTTCAAAATTTATCCCTGCAAAGGTATCCTGAATTTACATAGCGACCCAAATAATACTCAACCCTATGACGTAATACAAGTCATAGGGTTTTATTTTTTATGTGTTTTTGTCAACAACATGAAAGTTCTTGAGGTTTCCTGTTTTTTCGCTGCGCTTGTCAAGCTCCGAAAGAACGTCCTCAAGCGGTATCCCCTGCTGAACCATCATAACGGTAAGATGATAGATCAAGTCCGCGATCTCGTACACAGTTTCGCTGTTGTCGCCGTTTTTTGCTGCGATAATAGTTTCGCTGCATTCCTCGCCGACCTTTTTCAAGATCTTGTCAAGTCCCTTGTCCAAAAGGTAACAGGTGTATGAGCCTTCCTTGGGATTATCCCTTCTGTTTTCAACTGTCGCGTACAAAGCCGCGAGAATTTCTCTGTCGTTCATATATTTTTTCCTCTCGTGAAGATTTTGCGGTACTGAAATACTTATTTTATTTGAGTGAAAAAGCAGCTGTGATTTCCGGTATGACAAGCCGCTCCGGTCTGCTCAACCGTGATCAAAAGCGTATCATCGTCGCAGTCGGAAAAAATCTCCGCCACTTTTTGGATATGACCCGAGGTCGCGCCCTTGTTCCAAAGCTCCTGCCTGCTTCTTGACCAGAACCAGGTGTAGCCGGTTTCAAGGGTTTTTTTCAGGCTTTCTTTGTTCATATATGCCAGCATCAGCACCTCGCCAGTTGACTTTTCCTGAACGATAGCCGGGATCAGATCCGACTTTACAAAAAATTTGTCTAAATCCATTTTAATCCTCCAGCCTTCCGGAAACCTCGATAGCCTGTTTTAGATCAAGGCTTCCACTGTAGATCGACTTTCCGCAAATCGCGCCGTATATTCCCAGCTCGCATAGGTTGATGATATCCTTGATTACTGCGATCCCGCCGCTTGCGATGATATTACAGTTAACCTCATGCACAAGCGCGTCGAGCTGATTCAGATTGGGGCCGCCCAGCGTACCGTCCTGATCTATGTCGGTAAAGACAATAGTGCGAACTCCTACATCCTCCATGCGTTTTGCAAGCTCGATATAGTCGATTTGGGAGTTATCGAGCCAGCCCTCGGCTCTGACCATTCCATCCTTGGCGTCGATTCCCACAACGATGCTTTCGCCGTAGCTTTTGACAGCTTCTATTACAAAGTTAGGATTTTTGACCGCTGCCGAACCCAGAATAACTCTGTTGACGCCCCTTGAAAGGTAATATTCAACAGCTTTCATGTCGCGGATGCCGCCGCCTACCTCGACCTTTAGGCCGGAGGACTTTGCAACGTCGGCAATCAGATCCGCATTCACAAGAGCAGCGTCCTTTGCGCCGTCGAGATCGACCATATGGATCCACGACGCACCCGAATCGGCAAACCTCTGCGCCGCAATATACGGGCTTTCGGCAACCTTGTGGGCGGTTGAATAGTCGCCCTTGACAAGCCTTACGCAGTTGCCGTCCTTTATATCGATCGCAGGAAGAATAATCATTATTACAAAACTCCTTTTGTAGAAAGAGGCTTATTTGACGAATTTTGCTTCACGGCAAGCCTCAGCGCGTGAGCCGTCGCCTTGTAAATCGCTTCTGTAATGTGGTGAGAATTGTCGCCGTAAACCGATTTTATGTGCAGGGTGATCTGCGAATTGACGGCAAAAGCGCGCATGAATTCGATCGTGAGCGAGCAGTCGTAGCCGCCGCACTGCGCCTGCGGAAAGGTCGCGTCAAACGACAAAAACGGTCTGCCGCTTATGTCTACCGAAGCAAAGGCAAGAGCCTCGTCCATCGGAACAAAAAAACTTCCGAAGCGGTCTATCGAGCTTTTGTCGTCCAAAATTTTATTGAATGCCTGACCCAGCGCGATCCCGGTATCCTCAACGGTGTGATGACCGTCAACCTCCAAATCCCCCTTTACTCTCAGCTTTAGTCCAAAGCCGCCATGAGTTGCAAAGGAGTTGAGCATATGATCGAAAAAACCGATGCCTGTGTCGATCGAAATTTCACCCCCGTCGAGGTTCAACTCAAGGGAAATGTCGGTTTCTTTTGTTTTTCTCTCAATCAATGCTGTTCTCATAACTCAGCCTTTCCCGGCAATCTCGCCTGACTGTCAATATCCACAACTTAATAAAAAAGCTCCCTAAAGTAAAGGTCGTAGGGTCGCACCCATGTGTGCGACCTATAACCCATTGTGCTTCCGAGGGCGCACACGCGGGTGCGCCCCTACACATAAAGGCTTCTTAAATTGTTGACAATGGTTTACTGTATATTAAAGAATTCTTTTATTCCGCAAAGAAGCTCGTCGATTTCTTCGTCAGTGCCTGTTGTTATTCTCAGATAAGCTCCCATAAGCCGAACTACTATCGACCTTGCCTTTAGAAACTCAAAAAGCTCTGAGCCGCGCTCAGCCTTGACAAAAACAAAGTTTGCGCATGTTTCATACGGCTTAAAGCCACTGACCTTTGAAGAAATATCCACCAGACTATTATACAGCCTTTTGGTGTTTTTTACAATGATTTCTTTTCTTTTTATCAGATGATCTTTGTTATTGTAAACTATTTCGCCTATTGTCTGCGACACCGAATTAACGTTGTAGGGAGACTTTACGGCTCTGAGCGCGTTTGTGATTTTTTTATTTGCCACAGCAAATCCGAGTCTCAGCGCAGCCGAGCCGATCATTTTGGAAGCGGTTCTGAAAACGATAAGGTTATCAAATTTTTCCGCCTTGTCAATCAAACTCTCAGTCCAAAAATCCATGTATGCTTCATCCAGCACAACAAGCGAATCAACCGAAGAAACAAGCTTTTCCGCCTGAGCAGCGGTTATTCCGATGCCCGTGGGGTTGCAGGGATTTGAGAAAATCACCAATTTGATATTATCGGTATTCACCTTATCAATTAGTGCGTCAACGTCGATTTTTAAATTCTCGTCCTTAAAAAATGTTTCGCACTCTACCTCGCAGATCGAGGAGTAAAAATTGTACATCGAAAAATCCGGCGAAACAACTAACATTTTGTCGCCCTTTTCAAGGAACGCGCTTTCAACCAAAAAAATCAACTCGTCGGAACCGTTACCGGCAGTTATGTTTTCGGGCTTGATGCCGTAAAAGCCGGCAAATGCCCTGACAAGTCCCGTTGACAACGGGTCGGGATATCGGTTGAATGAGATATTTTTTACCGCTTCTGCAATCTGAACTGAAATCTCTTGCGGAAGGTTAAACGGACACTCGTTAGCATCCAGTCTGATTTTATAATCGCCGCTGATCGGCTCATAAGGAACTAAGTCGATAATTTTTTGATTCAATTCATACATTGAAAAACGATCCTTTCCAAAATATAATTGAAATATCAGTCCATATCAAAGCGGACCTTGATTGAATTGGCATGAGCGGTCAGACCCTCGGTCTCGGCAAAGCGAACTATATCCTCCGCGTCCGATTTAAGAGCCTGTTCTGTATAGTAAATAAAGCTTGATTTCTTGATAAAGCTGTCAACAGAAAGCGGAGAGAAAAATCTTGCCGTGCCGCCTGTCGGCAAAACGTGGTTGGGACCGGCAAAGTAATCGCCCAGCGGTTCGGGACTGTAGTTTCCGAGGAAAACCGAGCCTGCATTGTCAAGCCTGCCGACATATTCCATTGGATTGTTGCAGCAAACCTCAAGGTGCTCCGGAGCAAGCTCGTTGGCAAAATCTACCGCCTGATTCATGTCGCTGCAAACTATGATCGCTCCGTAATCGTCGAGAGAGGTCTCGATGATCTCTCTGCGCGAAAGTGTTTCAAGCTGCTTTGCAAGCTCTGTTTTGGTCTGCTCGGCAAGCTCTGCGCTGTCGGTCAAAAGAATTGACGAAGCAAGCCTGTCGTGCTCTGCCTGGCTCATAAGATCCGCCGCCAAAAAGCGAGGGTTCGCCGAGCTGTCGGCAATGATTAGTATCTCGCTGGGACCCGCGATCATGTCGATATCAACCACTCCGTAAAGGAGCTTTTTTGCGGTGGCAACAAATATATTGCCGGGGCCTACGATCTTATCGACCTTGGGCACGGTTTCTGTGCCGTAGGCAAGCGCGGCGACAGCCTGAGCTCCGCCCATCAGAAATACTCTGTCAACGCCGGCGAGCTTTGCCGCTGCGACAATATTCGGGTTAGGCGTTCCGTCCTTTTGAGGCGGAGTTACCATGATTATTTCTTCAACTCCGGCGATCTTTGCAGGGATCGCGTTCATCAAAACCGATGAAGGATAAGCCGCAGTGCCGCCGGGAACATAGATGCCGACCCTCTTTAAGCCGCGCACCCTCTGCCCCATTATTACGCCGTTAGCTTTGGTTGTAAGCCAACTCTGCTGAACCTGTCTTTGGTGAAAATCGGCAATATTTTTTGCCGCCCTTTCAACCGTGGCAAGGTAATCCGGATCGCATTTTGAAATTAGCCCTTCGATCTCGTCCTTTGAAATCTCTACATACTCCGGGGCTTTTCCGTCAAATTTGATCGTGTATTCCCTAACCGCCGAGTCTCCGTTTTTTCTTACGTTTTCAATGATCTCGGAAACAGCCGGAATAACGTTTTTATCGGAATTTTGCGCTCTTTGCTTGAGCAGCTCTATAAATTCATATTCTCTTTTGCCGTCTGCGGCAACCGTTGTAATCATTGCGTTACTGCCTCCAGTTTTTTCTGTAGTTGCTCGATCTCGTTCTTTCTCAGCTTTAGGCTTGCGGTGTTGGCGATAAGCCTTGCCGAAATGTCTGTCACCCACTCGATGACCTCAAGACCGTTTGCCTTTAGGGTCGAGCCTGTTTCAACAATATCAACGATTCCGTCGGCAAGTCCCACAAGCGGAGCAAGCTCGACCGAACCCTCGATTTTTATTATACGAACGTCCATATTTTTGTCGTCAAAAAAGGCTCTTGTAACGTTTGGATATTTTGTGGCGATAGTCTTGGTGTTGTAGCCGCCGTAGAAATTATAATCCTTTTTGGTTGCAAGCGCAAAGCGGCATTTGCCGAAGCCCAGATCCAAAAGCTCATAAAAAGAGCTTCCGTTCTCCAAAATCGTATCCTTGCCGACTACGCCCAAATCGCACACACCGTGCTCAACATATGTAATAACATCCGCCGCTTTTGCGAGAACGACCTCAAAATCGTTATCGCCAACCGGCAAAATAAGTCGTCTTCCCTTGTTTTTTACTTCGTCGCAGTTGTAACCGATTTTTTCAAAAAGCTCGATCGTGTTTTTTTCAAGCCTTCCCTTTGTCAGGGCAATTCTGATTGGTTTCATATTTTTTCCTTTCGCTCGAACATTTCAACGCGCTGTACTCCTCTTTTTTGGGCAAAGGCTTTGGTTTCTTCAAGCGTGGGCAAAACGCTGAACTGAGCCTTGATCCCCTTTTTGTTCAGCTCGGAAACATAGCTGATCGCTTCTATTTCCGCTCCGTCCTCGGCAAAAACAAAAAGCTCGGGTTTGTCCGAATAGCTCACGTCTGCGTCTGACAGCTGCTTGAGCGTAACCGCGTCGGTATCCATAGCAAAGCCTGCAGCGCACATCGGAGCGTCAAACTCCGAGAGCAGCTTGTCGTACCTGCCTCCCGATACAACAGCGTCGCCGATCCCGTTTATATATCCGGAAAAAACAATTCCGGTGTAATAATCATTTCGCTGAACAAGACCTAAATCAATAATCAGCTTGTCGCCCAAGCCGAGCGGCAAAAGGTTGCTGTAGATTTGGTGCAGATAATCAAGAGCCTGCTCCGCCTTTGTGCCTGAGCAAATATCCTTTGCCTTCTCAAAAACCTCTTCTCCGCCGAAAAGCGAAGGCAGACTGCGGATTGCGCGCACAGTCTTGCTTTGTTCGAGCTTGTCGAGCAAATTGTTCAGCGATGAATAATTCTTGCTTTCGATCGAGCTCCTGATTTTTTCTTTGTAATCTTCGTCAATATTCAATTCGTCCGAAAGTGCGTCAAAAACCTCGGCATGACCAAGCTCGATTCTGAAATCGTCGGCAACTGACATGACGGAATCGATCGCAGTTGTCAGAATTTCAAGATCGGCTCTCATTCCCTGAACGCCCAAAAGCTCAACGCCCATCTGCATTATTTCATTTCTTCTGCCTGTTAGGGTTGGATTGTTGCGGTAAACCGGCTGCTTGTAGTATAGCTTCAGCGGCAGAGCACTGTTTTTTAGCCTTGTTGAAACCATGCGGGCGATCGGCAGTGTGATGTCGGGGCGAACAACGAGCAGTCGTCCCTTGTTATCGGTCAGCTTGAACATTTCTTCCTGAGAAATGCCGCTGCACGGAACCGAGAAAACATCATAAAACTCTATTCCCGGAGTAATAACCTTTTTGTAGCCGCGCTCAACAAAAACGCTCTCGATTTTGCCGCAGATATCATCCATAGCCGAACATTCGGCAAAAAGAAAATCCTTTGTGCCCTCCGGCGTCTGCATTATATATTTCTTCATATATTCCTCTCAAATACTTTAGTGCGCTAATATATTAGCATAATAAAATCATTTTGTCAATACTTTTACGTCGAGAAGATAGGTCGGATAAAAAATAAGCCTTTTATACCCGACAATAACGACATTGGAAAATTACGTTTTTGATTAACTTTTTCTTATAGTATTTTCTATATGTCGGTTGATTCATCGTTTTCGGCGTTTTCCTCTTCTTTGTCGTCACCGTCTGATTTTCCCAGGCCGATCAGCTTTTTGAACTTCTCGCGCTGCTGAGATTCCTTTTCCTCGCGTATCTTCTTTTGCTCCTCAGCTATTTTTGCGTAATTGAGCACCTCGAAATCCAACGCCTCCTGAGCAATTTTGCCCTTGCTGTCAATTGAATTTTTGACTCTTTTGCGGATGAGGGTATATATTACGGCGTAAATCGGAGTACCGAGGATAAAGCCGATCATTCCGAACAGCGCACCGCCTACGATTACGCTGAAAAGTACCCAAAAGCTTGAAAGACCGACCTGATTTCCGATGATCTTAGGCTTGAAGAGGTTGCCGTCAAGCTGCTGAATAACCACGAGAATGATGACAAAAACGATCATATCTCCGGGGTTTATCAGGAAAAGTATAAACGCACTCGGGATTCCGCCGATAAACGGACCGAAGAACGGGATGATATTCGTCACGCCGATAATAACTCCGATCAAGGCGGCGTAAGGCAGATTGAAGATCGACATTGTTATAAAGACCAAAAAGCCAATAAATGCTGCGTCGATGATATCTCCAACCAGAAAACGACCGCATTTTGTGTCTGTGATGTCAACGATCTCGTATACCTTCGGAAGATATTTAATTGGAATAAACGCAACAGCAAGACGCTTCATTTCGCGGCAAAGCTGTTCCTTTGCAGAGAGGAAGTAAATTGAGATCACGATCGCCATCACGAAATTATATAAGCCTGTCGTGGTGCTTGAGAACATATTGAGTATTGTTTTCGCGCCTGCTGCCGGGTCGCTGAAATTATCGCCTGTGACTGTTTTGAGCAGAAATGACGACAAGCTGTCGAACATCTCGGAAATATCAAGACCCCAGTGGAAGGTATTGTTGATCCAGTCCACAGCTACGTGAAAATATCTTGCTGCATTCTCTGAATATGTCGGTATGTTTTTGATAAGATTTGAAATGTTGATCGAGATTTGAGGTACAACGATCAAAATCAACGCTATTACGATCGCAAATACCAAGGCATATGTGCTTATGATCGAAAACGTTTTTTTGAGGTTTGACAAAAACTGGTTTTTTTTGCCCATTCTGCCGAAAACCTTGTTGTAAAAAAACTTGTATGGAAAATTCAGGATATATGCAAACAAAAATCCGATCAAAAACGGCGTCAGGATAGATAAAAATGATGTGATCATCGACCAGAAATCATCTACATTATCCTTGATAAAAAGCAAAAAAACAGCAAACGCAATAGCGATAAGCACGTTTCTCATATTAAGCATTTTTTTCAAACAAATCACTCCTAAAACAAAGAAATCTGTGAGCTTTCGGGCAGGTGTCTGAGAACTCCCACGCTTTTGAGAGTCTCTATTACCGCCTTTGTGACCTTGGTTTTTATCTGCATATCCTCAATTGACAGATAGTCGGCGTTCTTGGCGGTTTCTGCCAGCGAAACTGCGGCGGCGTCTCCTACGCCGGGCAAGGATGAAAACGGCAAGCGAATCTTTCCGTCCTCGACCTTGAACATTTTCGCTTCGGATTTATATATATCTATCGGCAAAACTTCTATTCCCCTCGCCATCATCTCGTTGACGATCTGAAGGGTTTGAAGCTCGGCTTCTTCCTTTGCCGACGCCTCGTGAAGACTTTGCTTTTGCTTGATATTTTTCATCTTTTCCCTAACGGCGTTAATGCCCTGCATAGCCACCGCACCGTCCAGATTTTCGCTTCTCACGGTGAAATAAGCGGCGTAATATTCAACCGGCTTGTGTACCTTGTACCAGCCAAGCCTGAGCGCGGCGATCATATATGCCGCTGCGTGCGCCTTGGGGAACATATACTTGATCTTCATGCAGGAATCAATATACCATTCCGGCACATTGTGCTCGCGCATTTCTTTGAAATGCTCCTCTGTGAGCAGCTTTGTTGCGTTGCCCTTACGCACGATCTCCATGATCTTGAACGCCATTGAAGGGTCAAGTCCCTTGTGCATAAGGTAGGTCATAATAGAGTCTCTTGTTCCGATAACCTCGGAGATACCGCAGGTTCCGTTGTGGATCAGCTCCTGCGCGTTGCCGAGCCATACGTCGGTGCCGTGCGACAAGCCCGAGATCTGCAAAAGGTCGGTAAAGGTCTTGGGCTGTGCTTCAAGCAGCATTCCCCTTACAAAGCTCGTTCCGCATTCCGGGATACTAAAGGTTCCGGTCTCGCAGTCGATGTCCTCGGGCTTGACCTTGAGAGCCTTTGTTGAGGTGAACAGCGACATAACGTCGGGGTCGCTCATTGATACCTGCATGACCGGGATACCGGTGAAAAGCTCAAGATAGTGATAAATGGTTGGAACATCGTGTCCGAGCTCGTCGAGCTTGGTTATTGTATCGTGGATAGAATGGAAATCAAAGTGAGTTGTGATATTATCTGAATTAACGTCGTTTGCAGGGTGCTGGACAGGACAAAAATCGTAAACCTCGTTTGTTCTCGGAACAACAACCATTCCTCCGGGATGCTGACCGGTGGTGCGCTTTACGCCCGTACAGCCGATAGCAAGGCGTTTGAGCTCAGCCTTGTGGAGGCTGATGCCCTTTTCTTCCTGATATTTTTTTACAAAGCCTATTGCGGTTTTCTCGGCAACGGTCGCTATTGTGCCTGCCTTAAAAACGTTGCTTTTGCCGAACAGCTCCTCGGTGTAGCGGTGAGATTTTGACTGGTATTCGCCGCTGAAATTAAGGTCGATATCCGGCACCTTGTCACCCTTGAAGCCCAGGAAGGTCTCGAACGGTATCTCGTGACCGTCTCTGTCCATCGGCTCTCCGCATTCCGGACAATTCTTTGGCGGAAGGTCAAAGCCCGAGCCGTAGCTTCCGTCGGTGATAAACTCGCTGTGCTTGCATTTTGGGCAAACATAGTGAGGGCAAAGCGGATTGACCTCGGAAATGCCCGACATTGTTGCGACAAAAGACGAGCCTACCGAGCCTCGCGAGCCGACAAGATAGCCGTGAGCCTCGCTGTCGGCAACAAGCTTTTGAGCGGTCATATAGAGCACCGAAAAGCCGTAGGTGGTTATCGAATTAAGCTCCTTGTCGAGCCTTGCTTTTACGATCTCGGGAAGCGGGTCGCCGTATTTTTCCTTTGCGCGCTTCCAGGTGATGTCAATAAGCTGCTCCTGCGCTCCCTCGATATTCGGAGGGAAGGTTCCCTTTGGAATCGGGCGCAGGGAATCACACATATCGGCGATCTTATTGGGATTTTCGACAACGACCTCGTACGCCTTATCCTTGCCGAGCCACTCAAATTCCTTTAGCATTTCTGCGGTCGTTCTGTAGAACAGCGGAGCCTGATCCTCGGCGTCCTTAAAGCCCTGACCTGCCATAAGGATTTTACGAAATTCCGAATCGGTGGGATCCATAAAATGCACGTCGCAGGTCGCACAGACAGGCTTTCCGAGCTCTTTGCCGAGTCTTATGATCGTGCGGTCGATCTCGTGAAGCTCGTCCTCGTTTTGAAAACGTCCCTCGCGGATCAAAAACGCATTGTTGCCCGTGGGCTGGATCTCAAGATAGTCGTACAGAGAGGCTATTTGCTTTAGCTCGCCCCAGGGCTTTCCTTTTAGGATCGCGTCGTAAAGCTGACCGGCACAGCACGCCGAACCGAGGATCAGACCCTCTCTGTGCTCAAGCAGCACGCTTTTGGGGATCCGCGGTTTTTTGTAAAAATAATCAAGGTGGCTGTAGGAAATCAGCTTGTAAAGATTTTTTAGTCCTGTTTGATTTTTTGCGAGGATTATCTGATGATAGGTTGGCAGCTTTTTAAAATCGCCGCCGGTGATCTTGGTATTTATTTCGTTTGTTTTTTCAATATTATAATCGTCCCTGAGTCTTTGGCAAAGACATATAAAAATCTTTGCAAGGATCGTTGCGTCGTCGGTCGCACGGTGATGATTGAACTTTCCGAGCTTTAGGTGATTTGCTACTGTGTCGAGCTTGCAGTTTTTTATGTTTTGCAAAATAGCTCTTGAAATCGCAACCGTGTCGATCGAAGTGTAGTTATATTCCCTGCCCATATTCTCGCAGGCAGCCTTGATAAACGAGGTATCGAACGGAGCGTTGTGAGCCACAAGAACATGGTCGCCGGCAAATTCAAGAAACTCGCTCACCGCCTCGCTTTGAGACGGAGCGTCCTTGACCATATCGTCGGTGATACCGGTGAGCTGAGTTATTTTGCCGGGAATCGGTATCTCGGGATTGGCAAAGGTTGAGAAGGTATCTGTGATCTCACCGTTGACAACCTTGACTGCTCCGATTTCGGTGATTTTGTCGCGAGCAGCGGAAAGACCTGTGGTTTCGATATCAAAGCAGATAAAAGTTCCGTCAAGCGCGGAATCATCGGAGCCGGAGACCGATTCAACAAGGTCGTCCATAAAATAAGCCTCTAAGCCGTAGAGCACCTTGATTTTTTCTTCGTCCTTATTGATTTTGTCAGCCGCCTTCATAGCGTCGGGGAACGCCTGAGCAACGCCGTGGTCGGTGATCGCGATTGCCTTGTGACCCCATTGAAAGGCGCGTTTTACCAAATCGCCTGCGGATGTGACCGCGTCCATCTGCGACATATTCGTATGCAGATGCAGCTCGACCCTCTTGTTTGGTGCCTTGTCAACCACCTTTACTTTTTCGGCGGTTCCTATTGAACGAGCGTTTACCACAAGCTCGCCGGCATATTTGTCATACTCAACGTCGCCGGCTACAACGATCGTGCTTCCCTTTGAAATATTGTCAAGCGGAGCGGATTCCTTGATCGTATTGAAAACCTTTACAGTCGTTGAGCCTGTGTAGTCTGTTATATCGATTGTGAATATATTTTTGTCGCCCGATCTTGTGACGCGCTTTTCCATGTCAAAGACGTCGCCCCAGATCAGGATCCGTCCGGAATCGTCAGTGATCGAGCTTATCGGAGTCATTTTTCCTCTGATCGAACGGCCGTAGAGCGGACGAACCGAGGACTGGATGACCTGCGGAGTTGAGAACACACCCTCTCTGATTTCGATTTCGGTCGCGGTTTTTTCCTGCTTTGAGGCTTTTATTGCCTCGGAATTATCGGCTTCCTCTTCAAAAATCTCTGTGAGCCTGTGATCGTTTTCGCGTTTGATTTCTGTTTCGGCATTTTGTATCGCCTGCTGAAAATCGTCGCTGTGCTCGTCGATCTCAAGCGTTCCGGTGTATTGGATCTCGGGTGCTATGCCAAATTCATCAAAGATACGTCTTTTTAGTATCCGGTCAAATCCCTTTGCGTCAAGCAGACTTTTTCCGCCGTTTTGCATGTTAATAGTCAGCTTGTTGTTCTCAAAGCTAACCTCACAGTTGTTCAGCGTTCCGTTGATGCTGGGTATCTCGTATCTTACCGCTGCATAAAGCTGAGGAAAATACGAGGAAGAAAACAGCTCGGGAGCATATTTGGGAAATATTTTTACCGAAGCCCCCAAAACAGAGGAAAGCGATTTTTGAGAATTTAGGAGCGTTTCAAAATCAACAAGTGAATCAAAACGCGCCCGGATCAAAACCGACCTTGTTTCATTTTTTATATTAACTTTTTCGACAATTCCTTTTGAGACGCAGTCGTCAGTCTGCGCACCCATTGATTTAAAAATATCGCCGAGAGTTTTCATGTACTTCCTTAAAACAATTTCTCAAGGAAAGCCGATCTTTCCTTGTAATATGTGCGGTGTTGCCTATTTTATAGCTTTTCTATCTCGCTTATCAAAGCGTCTACCAACTTGTCCTCGGAAACCTTGCTTATGATTTCTCCTTTTTTGAAAACAAGTCCCACTCCGTCGCCGCCGGCGATCCCTATATCGGCTTCTTTAGCCTCGCCCGGACCGTTTACAACGCAGCCCATTACGGCAACCTTGATGTTCTTTTTGCAGCCGCGCAGACGTTCCTCGACCTCGTTAGCTATTTTTACAAGGTCGATCCTGGTTCTTCCGCAGGTGGGACAGGAAACAAATTGTATCCCGTCCTTTTTGATGTCCAACGCCTTGAGGATATCAAAAGCTGCATAGACCTCTCTTACCGGGTCGGCGGTGAGAGAAACGCGGATCGTATCTCCGATCCCGTGCAGCAAAAGCGAGCCTATTCCAGCTGCTGACTTTATGATCCCCATTCGCTCGGTTCCTGCCTCGGTAACGCCGAGGTGAAGCGGATAGTCGCACTGAGCGGCTGCAAGCTCATAAGCTTGGATCATCGTAGCCACGGTTGAGCTTTTCATCGAAAGAACAATATCGTTGAAGTCAAATTTCTCAAGCAGCGAAGCGTGATAAAGCGCGCTGTCGCACAACGCCTGAGGAGTCGGATGGCCGTACTTTGCAAGTATCTCCTTTTCAAGAGAACCGGAATTAACGCCGATCCTTATGGGTATATTTCTGCTTCTGCAAGCGTCGGCGACCGCCTTGACTCTGTCGTCGGAGCCGATATTGCCGGGATTTATGCGGATCTTGTCAACGCCTGCGGCGCAAGCTTCCAAGGCCAGCTTATAGTTAAAATGAATGTCCGCGACGATCGGTGCGCTTACAGCCTCCTTGAGCGCAGGAATAAGCCTTACCGCGTCCATGTCGGGGATCGCGGCTCTGATGATCTGGCAGCCCGCCTTTTCAAGCTCTATTGCCTGTTTTACCGAGCCCTCAATATCCGTTGACGGCACATTGAGCATTGACTGCACGCTCACCTGCGCGCCGCCTCCGATTTTTATATTTCCTGCCTTGACCTGAATTTTGCTTGCCATAGCTTCCCCCTGCTACATTCCCGGCATTGTGCCGGTTATAAGCTGCCAGACGTCCTTTAGCGAGATTATCGCCATAAACGCAAACAGCAGTATGATTCCAACGGTGTTTACGATTTTTTCTACCTTTCTCGGAATCGGCTTTCTGAAGATCCACTCTATCAGCAGGAACAAGAATCTTCCTCCGTCAAGAGCCGGGAACGGCAGCATATTTACGATTCCGAGGTTTACGGTTATGAGTATCATTACAAACAAAATGTTGTTTACCGCGTCCATAAAGCCGGTTTCAAGTCCCTGAGAGGCGACCTGAGTCACGGCTGTTGCAATGCCGACGGGACCCGAAAGCTCGTTAAACGAAAATCTGCCCTGAACCAGCCAAACAAGCGAGGTCCACACCGTTCTGCCCATTGATATCGTGCCTGAGAAGGTTTCGTGCATAACCGAGCCAAAGGTCTTTTCAACAGGCTCCACATAGAAGTCAAAGGCAACCGACATCTTGTTGTTTTCCTTGTCCTCTTGGGATTTGTAGTAAGTATAGAACTGGACCTGTTCAAGCTTTTGCTTTTCATAGCCGCGCTCAACCGTCATGTCGGCGCAAAATCTCCAGCGTTCGTCGCTTTCGGTGATTTCGGGATATTCATATTTTTCATCCTTGGCGTCGGCGATTTTTGAGTAAAGGTCGTCGATCGCCTGCTTCATCAGGCTGTATGCAGCCTCCTTGGACTCAGCCTCGGCGATTTTGTAAGAAGCCGAGGTCAGTGCGGAAAGCATTTCTTGATTCGTGTCCTGATCGGGAGAATATTTTTGAGCAAGGTTTTGGTACACCATACAAGCCTCGCGCGAACAGTCCTGCCTGTAGATCTCAAGCGAATGACCGTCGAGCTGCTTGGAAGTCAGGGTCGCGATCGCAAACTGCAAATCGCGTGCGTTCAAAATCGAATATCCGTTTACATCCAAAATCTTGTCTCCGGGCTTTAGACCGCAGTTGAGCGAAAAAGAATTCGGCTCAAAGCCCGAAACTGTTGTTGAACTATATACGTCCATCTGGACTGTGTATGCAAACATCATTATAAAGCCGAGCAGGATGTTCATGGTCGCGCCGGCAATAATGATTATCATTCTTTTCCAAATTTTTGCATTGTTAAAGGCTCTCGGCTCCGGGCTGTCGGCGTCCTCGCCCTCCATGGCGCAATAGCCGCCTATCGGAAACAGCCTGAGTGAATACTGAGTCTCGCCTTTCTTGAAGCCGAAAAGCTTGGGACCCATTCCGAGAGCAAATTCATTGACCTTTACACCCGAAAGCTTAGCGGTGATAAAGTGACCGAATTCGTGAAAAAAAATAATCAGCTCAAACATCAGTATGCCGATTATTATTAAAGCCATTGTTATCAGTATCTGCATTAATGAAATTCAACTCCATATCGGGAATTTCGGAGTGCCGCTCTACCCTGTGACACTCCGTTCCCAAAAATTACCGCAAAATCTGTGCCATTGGCACTGTAGCGTTATTGTATGATATTATTTCACTCTGCCTCTTACATATTCGCGTGCCAAAAAATCTGCATTCAGCACGTCGTCAACAGTCATAGGCTCATAATTTTTTATGCCCTCAACTGCTCCGGTAACAAGCTCTCCGATTTCGAGGAAGGATATCCTTCCGTCGCGGAACATCTGATTTGCTTCCTCGTTCGCTCCGTTGGCGATCGCCGTTGCAACGCCGCCCATAGACAACGCTTTTTTGCAGGCGGCAAGGCATTTGAAGGTTTTTTCGTCAGGCTCAAAAAATGTCAGCTTTCCGATTTCGGCAAGGTTCAGCTCGCCGACCGGAGATTCAAACCTTTCGGGATAGGTTATTGCGTATTGGATAGGGATCCTCATGTCGGGCAGTCCCAGCTGAGCAATAACCGAATTGTCGGCATATTCGATCAGCGAATGGATTATGCTCTCGCGGTGAACCACCACGTCGATGCTCTCAGCCGGCATATCAAACAGCCACCTTGCCTCGATGATTTCAAGACCCTTGTTCATCATTGAAGCAGAGTCAACTGTGATTTTCGCGCCCATGCTCCAGTTGGGATGATTGAGTGCCTGTTCGATCGTAACGCTCTTTAGTTCCCTTTCTGTTTTGCCGAAAAAGGGTCCGCCCGAGGCGGTCAGTATGAGCTTTTTGAGTGATTTTTTATCGTTCATGCCCTGTAGACACTGAAAGATCGCCGAATGCTCGCTGTCAACCGGAAGCAGCTTGACTTTGTTTCTCTTTACTGCCTCAGTAACCAGCGAACCGCCTGCGACAAGAGTTTCTTTGTTTGCAAGGGCGATGTCCTTTTTTGCCTCTGCCGCTGCCAGGGTCGGGCGCAAGCCTACCATACCGACTACGGAATTGAGCACAAGCTCCGCTTCCTCAAGCTCCGCCGCGGCGATCAGTCCTTCCATTCCGGAGAGTACCTTTGTGTTTGTATCGGAAATATTATGTTTTAGATCCTTCGCCCTTTGTTCGTCAAAAACGACAGCAAGAGAGGGGCTGAATTTTCTTATCTGCTCTTCAAGCAGCTTTATGTTCGTTGCCGCGGTCAGGGCGCACACACGAAGCCCAAGCTTTTCGGCAACGTCAAGCGTTTGTGTTCCGATCGAGCCGGTCGAACCGAGCACCGAAATTGTTTTTATCATAAATCACACCGTCCCTGTGGTAATAAGCGGCAAAAACGTATCGACAGCGATGATCGCCGGAGCTGTAAAAACAATGCTGTCAAAACGGTCGAGCATTCCTCCGTGACCCGGAAAAATCGATCCGTAGTCCTTTATATTCAGGCTACGCTTTATGAGCGAAAAGCTCAGATCTCCGAGGATCGAAAGCGGCGCGTCGATCGCACCGAGCAAAACAAGCGCGAAGAAATTTATGTTTGCCTCCGGCGTGATCCAAAGCTTGAAAACTATTCCCATACAAACGGCGGATAGTATGCAAAAAACAAATCCGCCGACTGCGCCCTCAACCGTCTTTTTGGGGCTGATATTGGGACAAAGCTTGTGCTTTCCGAAAGCCGCTCCGATAAAGAATCCGCCGGCGTCCGCCATCCACGGAAGCAAAAATACAGGCACAAAATAGAAAACAAAAGACGGTTTTCCGAACGAGCCAATTACAATCGCAGACATTCCGAAGGTTATCAAGATCGTTCCGAACAGCGAGTACGCCAGATCAATGTATGTGAGCCGGCTGTGATAAAACAAAATCACCGAAAACGCCGCTATCATGAAAGCAAAAAACAAAATGTACAGCCGCCCCGAAAAAAGCAGCAGGGTGACTGCAAGCGGAAACGCCATGCAGGGGATCGACAGCGCGTAAAGCTTGAGCAGATCCTTGGCATGAAGATATTCTCCGATCATAAACGACGAGGCAAGCCCCACCGCGATCGCGATTATCGGCGGCCAACTCTCGCCTAAAAATAAAATTAGCAGAAGCAGCGGTATTCCAATTACCGCAGTCAGCAATCTGGGTCCCAGTGATTTCATAAATAACAACCTAAAACTAACTTATTAAGCAAAGCGTCAAAGAATTATATTGCGTTTACTTAATCATTTATTCATATTTAAAAGCTAAAGCTTTTTAGTTATATCCTAAAAATATTAATTTGCTACTAAACTCCGCCGTAGCGTCGGTTGCGCTGAGCATAGATCCTCAGTGCCTCGTCCAAATCTTCCTTGTCAAAGTCCGGCCACAGCTTGTTCATTATTACAAACTCCGAATAGGCGCACTGCCACAGCATAAAATTGGAGATCCTGTATTCTCCGCTCGGACGGATTATCAGATCCGGGTCGGGCTGACCGGCAGTGTAAAGGCGGTCGGAAATCAACTGCTCGCTGATCTCTTCCTCGCTCACGCTTCCGTCCTTTACCTCGCTGACTATCTGCTTTACCGCCCTCACGATCTCGTCGCGGCTACCGTAGTTCATGGCGATGTTGAGCACCATTCCGGTTCTGTCCTTTGAGCCCTCCTCGTTTTCGATCATCAGGGCTCTGAGCTCTTCGTTAAAATGCGACTTGTCGCCGATAAAGCGCACAACTATATCGTCGTCCTTAAAGTCGGTGAGAGCCTCCTCAAGATATGACCTGAACAGCTTCATTAGCGAGCTGATCTCGTCATCGGGCCGCTTCCAGTTTTCGGTGGAAAAGGCATAAACGGTAAGGTATTTTATTCCGATATCAGAGCAATATCTTGCGATTTTTCTAAAGGTTTTTCCGCCCTCGGAATGACCTGCCTTGCGCGGAAGCCCGCGCTTTTTTGCCCATCTGCCGTTGCCGTCCATGATGATCCCGATATGCTTTGGAAGATTTTCGGGCAAGCTGCGCGGCTCGGATTCTTTTTTCTTATTAAACAAAGCCATTATTAAAGCTCCAGAATCTCTTTCTGCTTGTCTGCGGAAAGCTTGTCAACCTGCTTTGTGAATTTGTCCGTAAGCTCCTGAGTCTTTTTCTCGCCGAGCTTGAGGTCGTCCTCTGTGAGCTCGCCGCCCTTTTTCATTGTCTTGAGCTTTTCGATGGTATCACGTCTTACGTTTCTTATCTGAACCTTTGTGTCCTCGGAAATTTTTTGAACGTCCTTTACGATCTCCTTACGTCTGTCCTCTGTGAGCGGAGGGAAAATCAGGCGGATCATCTTTCCGTCGTTTTGCGGATTGATTCCGATATCCGAGGTCTGGATCGCCTTTTCGATCGGTCTGAGTACCGAAATATCCCAGGGCTGGATCGTGAGCACACGCGCCTCTGCAACCGAAACCGCAGCAAGCTGGTTTACCGGAGTTGGTGTTCCGTAATAATCGACCTTTACCTTGTCAAGAACCGCAGGATTTGCTCTGCCTGCTCTGATTTCCGAAAATTCCTTGCACATATGGTCGATTCTTCTGTCCATTCTTTCTTCTGCTTTTTTGAGTTGAGTTTGCATACAAAATGCCTCCTTATGATAAAAATACTAAGTCCGTTTATTTTTAAATTGAGTGTTACAGCGGCAACGGTTGGTTGCCTTTGAATTTTTTATATTGTATTTATAATTCCTTTGCGGAATAATTATCGGGAATTAATTTTCTTTTATAGAATTAACGATAGAGATTATTATTCTTTTACAGAATTAACAATAGTACCTATGTTTTCTCCGCAAACTGCCCTGTAAATATTTTCGGGATCCTCGATGCTGAACACAAGGATCGGGATATTGTTGTCCTTGCAAAGCGACGCTGCGGTGCTGTCCATTACAGCAAGATCCTTGTTGAGCACCTCGTAGAACGAAACACTGTCATACTTTTTTGCGTCCGGATTTGACTTGGGATCGCAGTCATAAACGCCGTCAACCATAGTCGCCTTCATGATGATGTCAGCTTCGATCTCGGCTGCGCGGAGTGCGGCAGCAGTGTCGGTGCTGAAAAACGGATTTCCCGTTCCGCAGCCGAAAATAACAACTCTGCCTGCGTCAAGGTGACACATAGCCTTGTTCCTTATGTACGGCTCGGCGATCTGGTGCATTGCAATAGCGGTCTGGACCCTGACCTCGACCCCGAGCTGTTCGAGCGCGTCGGCAACGCCGAGGGCGTTGATCGCAGTTGCGAGCATTCCCATATGGTCTGCTCTGGTCCTGTCCATTTCGCCCGAGCTTCTTCCGCGCCAAAAGTTACCGCCGCCAACAACTATTCCGACCCTGACGCCGGCGTCTACGCATTTTTTGATAGGCTCGCAAAATTTGAGAACGGTATCAAAATCAATGCCGTGCTTTTGGCTTCCGGCAAGCGATTCGCCTGAAAGCTTCAACAGTATTCTCTTATATTTTGGTTGCATATATAACACTCCATATTAATTTATAGTTATTAATATAATACAACATATTGTGGATTTTGTAAAGGTTTACCTACTATTTTTTTACAATTTTATTGCATATTATTTAGAAATCAAATTAAGCTATCTTATTTTCACAAAAAATAAACGCTTCCGTGTGACCGAAAACGTTTATCAATACTATGCAATATAATAATTCTCCAAAAATGTATTGTTATTCATTTTTAATACTAATCTCAGATAAAAAATGGACAAAGATTTGCGAGGATATTTTTCGCAAGACGAGGCGAAGGACGCCGCAAGGCTGTCGCCTTGCAAGGACAACAACGAAGTATTGCGGAAAATAGACCGCAAAGATTGTCTATTTTTTATTTGAGTTTAGTATAAGTGCTTTTCTTAGTGTATCGTGCTGAGCTCTTTGATAAACAAGCCGATCTCCTTTGGAGCATTTTTGCCGTAGCTTTCGAGCCGCTCAACGATTGCGGAATCCACAACAACACCGTCGGATATTTCCGTTAGTCTCTCCGAATTCATATTTGAAAGGCTTTGTCCGGCGACAACACAAGGAATATCTGTATATTTTCTCGCGGTGCGAACAGTTTCTTCAAGCCCGGAATGTAAAATTCTTCTGTCGGTCTCTCCTATATCTGCGGAAACAAACAGAAAACCCTCTGCATTTTCGGCGATCATCGGTATTCTGTCGCCGGAGGTCGGAGCTACGGCTGAAATCAGGTCAACGCCGTATTTTTCGCAAAACGGCAGGAACTCTTCTTTTTCTTCAAACGGCAAATCCTCAACAAAAAGTCCGTCCACCCCGGCTTCGCCGCAGGCAGAAATGAATTTTTCGGAACCGTAAGAGAACACCACATTTGCATATGCAGAAAAGACCATTGGTATGCTTGTTTTTGCTCTGAGTTTTTTTACAAGCGAAAGTATATCCGCGGTTTTCACTCCGCCCTTTAATGCTCTGATATTGGAAGCCTGGATCGCCGGAGCTTCTGCGGTCGGATCGGAAAAGGGGATCCCGAGTACAACCATTGCCGCGCCGTTCTTTTCGGCTTCGATAACCGCCGCTTCTGTGGTCTCCAGGTCGGGATCTCCGCAGGTTATAAACGGGATGAAAGCTTTTCCGCTGTTTAAAGCTGCTTTGATTTTACTCATGGATATCCTCCCCTCTGTATCGCGCGATTGCCGCGCAGTCCTTGTCGCCTCTGCCCGAAACGGTGATAACGATTATTTTGTCCTTTTCAAGCTGCGGCGCAAGCTTGATTGCATGAGCGATCGCGTGAGAAGATTCGATCGCGGGGATGATCCCTTCGGTTCTCGAAAGATACTCAAAGGCGTTCACAGCCTCGTCGTCGGTAATCGCAACATACTCGGCTCTGCCGATATCATACAGATGCGCGTGCTCGGGTCCGACTCCCGGATAATCAAGACCTGCCGAGATCGAATAAACAGGAGCGATCTGTCCGTCCTCGTCCTGACAGAAGTACGACTTCATTCCGTGGAAGATTCCCCGCCTGCCGGTCGAGATCGTCGCAGCAGTTTCAAAGGTGTCTATGCCCCTGCCTGCCGCCTCGCAGCCGATAAGTCGAACTCCCTCGTCGCCGATAAAATGATAAAAGCTTCCTATTGCGTTTGAGCCGCCGCCGACGCAAGCGATAACAGCATCGGGAAGTCTGCCCTCTTTTTCAAGCATTTGCTCCTTGATCTCCTTAGAGATCACCGCCTGAAAATCGCGGACGATCGTTGGGAACGGGTGCGGACCCATAACAGAGCCAAGGCAGTAATGAGTGTCGCTGATGCGACCTGCCCACTCTCTCATAGCCTCGGAAACCGCGTCCTTAAGCGTTGCCGTGCCCGAAGTGACCGGAACAACGGTCGCGCCCAAAAGCCTCATTCTGTACACATTCAGAGCCTGACGGATCGTGTCCTCCTTGCCCATAAACACAACACATTCAAGTCCCATCAGCGCGGCGGCGGTTGCAGTTGCAACGCCGTGCTGACCTGCTCCTGTTTCGGCGATAAGCCTAGTCTTGCCCATCTTCTTGGCAAGCAAAGCCTGACCGAGAACGTTGTTGATTTTATGCGCGCCGGTGTGGTTAAGATCCTCGCGCTTCAAATAAATCTTTGCGCCGCCGAGATCCTTTGTCATTTTTTCGGCATAATAAAGGCGCGACGGTCTGCCGGCATAGTTATTAAAAAGCTCGCTTAGCTCGCGGTTAAATTCCGGGTCGTTTTTATAATGATTATAAGCCTCTTCAAGTTCAATTACTGCATTCATCAGCGTTTCTGGGATATACTGACCGCCGTGAATACCAAAGCGTCCGTTTGGGTTAGTCATAATAATCTTTCCTTTCATTAATTGAGGTACATCCTGTGGATTTTCTGTAGAGCAAAAAAGAAAAAACGCCCTTGACAGAATTATCGGATTCTGTCAAGGACGATAAAGTGCATAACACTCTCCGCGGTGCCACCTTGATTCACGGCAAAGCCGTGCGCTTAGCAGGATACTTCATATCCCCGGCAAATAACGTCTGCCTGCAACGTCGCAGAATACTCCGGAAAATTCCGTTTGACTGCGCCCTCAGCGGTCCATTTGACAATGTGTTTCTCACCTGACTCTCAGCTTCGCAGGCTCTCTGTAGAGGCGTCATTGCCTTTATCTCCGCGTCAACGGTTTGATTGATTTTCTAAAGTATATCACAGTAATTTTTTTGTGTCAATAGTTTTAAGCAATTTATTATATTGCTATTTCTTTTTGTGAAAGTCCTTCACTCGCTGCGAGAGCTGTTCAAGCTCCTCCTTTGACATTTCGGGCAGATGCTCCAAGTCCACAAGAAACTCCTGCACGCTGCTGTTCGCTCTAAAACGAGCCAAATCCATAAAAAAGCCTGTTATAACAGCTGTAATGATCGCGATCACCGCAATTGAATACACCGACAAAATCACTGTAAGGACCCTGCCCAAAAACGTGACCGCAACTATGTCACCATAGCCGATCGAGGTTGCTGAAGCAAAGCAAAACCAAAGACTGTCTATATAGCTGCCGATGCCCGGCTCCCAAATCCAAATCGCAAGGGCAAACACAAAAAAGGTGACTATATACGCGCCGATAATTTTGTCTGCACCCGCGGTTTTGAAAGTATTTATGAGCATACGCCTGATCTTTTTTCTTCTCATAATACAAATCATTCTCCCGTGATTCTATAAAGAAAGTATATCATTTTACTCAATACATGTCAATTCAATACGAAAGCACATGATTCCCGAAGCATATCGAAAATCATGTGCATTGTAATTTATTTAGCTAAAATCAACTAAATTATTTCTTCGTTTTCTTCTGATTCAACAACCGTTGGCTCACTTCCCCACACCGCAATAACCGCGTTGTAGTATTCCGTCGGAAGAGCATTGGCGATCAGTCTTCTGCCCTCTGCGCTGTTGACGTAGGCATTTCTGATATTTCCGCCGATTTTTTGAAAAAATCCGTCAAAATCAATGAATCTCTGCTTGAGCACAGACACACTGTTTTCGTCGAGCATATCGAGCCTGATAACCTCTTTAATTTCCATTAGTTATACCTCCTTGATCTTGTAAAATCCGTTGATTGTAAGATTTGAACCGCCCTGAACAGAAGTATAAACAGAAAGCGTCAGGTCGCTTCTGTTAGCGTTGCCGGATCCGGACGCTATGATTGAGTTGGTATTCAAGCTATGAGACACCGCGCTGAACGTACTGTCTACAACAAACGGCAAGCCGGCGAGCTTGATGCGGTAAGGGTTCGCAGAGCTTGCGGATATATTCCTCAGACCGATTGTGAGACTAAAAAACAAAATATTGTCAAGCTTAGTATAATTCAGCCTTATCACATCGGAAAAAACATATTGAGCTTCTGTTTCATAACCCTCGCAAACCGTAAGAATACTTGAACCTCTTTCGACCTCTGCCAAATCCTCAACCGCACTTTCGATCATCATATTCATGTATGAAAGCGACGGATAGGACGCATCAAGATTGGAAACACTCATAGAGTTTTGAGGAGTGACCTTGTTTTTGAGATTCTCCTTTTTTGCCAAATCAGCGTCGATCTCCTCAAGCGTACCGCTGACGCTGTTGAGCAGATCGGCAACCCTGCCCTGTGTGTTTTCGCAGTACTCGGAATCGTCTACGATCGAGGGCTTGACCGTTACGCTGATCGGGAACGGAAGCGTAATAATCTCATTATTATCGGTGACGGTGATCTCAATTTTGAGATTGCCGCTCTGATTATTTATCACAGCGCGGTCAATGGGAACGATGATGCTGTTGTTTTCGATTTGACATTCAACATCCTCGGCAAGCAAAAGCTTTGTTGACTGTCCTATTCCGTTCGGCGGTTTCTTGATGCAAATATATGACGCCGAAGCCTGCTGACCGCTAAGCGTGATACGGTTTTCGTCGCCAAGCGGCTCGTCCTCAAACAGCTCAACCTTTAGGGCGCGCGAATCGTCGTCATTCACACTTTCGACCAGGATACGATCAGGTGGATATAGTCTGTTGACATTGTATTTCACTTTATGAAAAAACTTCAAAATAACCCTGCCTTTCATTATGTAATAAGAAACGTCTCTCACTTATGGAGAAAAAAAGAAAAAACTTGTATAAAAATATACAAGCTTTCAGAAAATAAAACGGAGAAATTTTAGAACATGTTGTATTTGGAATAGTGCTGAATTAAAATAAAGGCAACACCGCACAATTCGCGGCGCACGCCTTGCTTGCATATTATTCCGTCAGACTGCCCAAAAATCAGTCCCCATACGTCAGTATGCGAACTGATTCGTACACCTGAATTATGCGGTATTGCTTTAAGTAAAAATTTTTATTTTTTTTCAAAAACTATTGACTTTTGAAAGAAATTACACTATAATATATATCGTTGCATGAATGTGCAGACAAATGATGAGGAATAGTGTAACGGTAGCACGACAGACTCTGACTCTGTTTGTTGGGGTTCGAATCCCTATTCCTCAGCCAATCAGCCTCGAAAAATCGGGGCTGTTTTTATCGAGGTGTAGCGCAGTTTGGTAGCGTACATCGTTCGGGACGATGGGGTCGCAAGTTCGAATCTTGTCACCTCGACCAAAAAACTGTCGATTTTAATCGGCAGTTTTTTTATTTGATAATTTTGAAATTCACAACAAAACCTCAAACCGGACAACCCTTTTCGGGTCGCCCGGTTTTTCTTTTTGGCTTTTTGCTCAGCCTGTATATATTTTAGAGAAATCAGGAATCGTTCTGTCATCAAACGAATGTCCACCATGTTGGGTTGAGGTGATCTGCTGCGTACATGTTCTGGTCATCCTGAGAGATGTTTTCTCTTTCTGCCTGAGAACTTACGTTTCCGGAGAAGGTGTTGTTTCTGAAGTTAGCCTTGTCCTTGTAGATGTAGAAGATACCTGTTCCGTACAATATTGACTTGTTGTTGATGAACTCTGAGCTTTCAACTGTGAGCTTGGTCTGGCAGTCTGCTGTGATAGCTCCGCCCTTGAAGCTGCTCAAAGCCTCGTTGTTTGAGAATGTGCAGTAGTATACGCTTGCTTCCTTTGAAAGTCTGAGGCCTGCGCCGCCCTCTGATGAGGTCGCTGTGTTGCTGTCTACAGTCACAACAGAAAGCTTGATCTTTGAGAGGCTGTATACGCCGCCGCCTGTCATCGCTGTGTTGTTGTTGATAGTACCCCCGGAAATGGTTGTTTCGTTGTTGTCTGCGCTGATGTAATATCCGCCGCCTGCCTGCTTACAAGTGTTTCCGTCAACGTGGCATTCAGTGAACTCTGTTACTGTCTTGTCTGCGAAGTATGAGGTTCCGTTGTAGGTCGCAACGCCGCCGCCCTGATCGTTTTTAGCTTCGTTGTTTGTGATCTTGCATGATGAGAATGTGCCCTTTGCGCCGTTTGTTACGAGGATGCCGCCGCCTGTTGCAGTTGCTGTATTGTTGTCAACCTTCACGCTGCTCATCTGGAAGATACTTCCGTCAACATAGACGCCGCCGCCGTAGTTAGCCTTGTTTCCGCTGATAACACCGTTTTGAACGCAGGATGTACGCCAGTCCTTTGCGTGCTCGTAGATACCGCCGCCGTCAGTTCCTGCTGTGTTGCCGGTGATTTCCCAGTCGTCCTGCAACCACATTCCGCCGTAGTTGACGATACCGCCGCCGTGATTTACTGAGGTGTTTTCTTTGATGACGTTATTTCCTTCTTTGACTTCAAGTACGCCGGTTTCGCAGTTGAAGATACCGCCGGCTACGCTTGCGTGGTTTTGAGAAACTGTTGCGCCCTTCATGTTGAGTCTGCCGCCGTTCTGGATATAAACGCCGCCGCCCTGATTGCTTGCGTAGTTGTCGCAGATCGTGCCGCCTTCAAGGTTACATACCGCATTCTTCTGGATAAGGATACCGCCGCCCTTTGTTGAGTAGCCGCCTGTAACTGTACCTGTCTGTGCATAGCTTGAATCCTTGATGGTCAGTGTGCTGTAGTCCTCCGCACGGAACACGTGTCCGTCATCTGTTACAGTAGATGCACTCTTGTTCTTTCTGTTGATTGTGTGGCCGTTGAGGTCGATCACAGCGTTTACGCCGTGAGGTACACAGATATCGCCCTTTAATGTTACGTCTGCGTCAAGTGTGTATGTCTGAGAAGAAAGTACATACTTGCCTTCGTGAAGTGTGCCGAACGGATGCTTTGCGCTGCTCTTCTCGCCGATTACGAGGAAGTTGTTTGTATAGCCTGTGCCGTCGGAGCTTTTATCTGTCGCCGATCTTGTGTAGATCTTTGTGATGTTCAGAGAAGAATCATCAATATTGATGCCCTTGATGCTGTACTGGTAATCATTCTTTGATCTCTTTTCAGAGGTTTCCTTTGCGTCTGTGATGAGATAGATCTTTTCATCCGGAAGCTGTTCGCCTGACGCCTGCTCGATAACCTGGCGGATAGTCATTTCCTTTTTATCCGCTCTGTCGATTATCGCCTGGATCTTATCCTTTGTTACAGTCTTGCCGTTGTCTTTTTCGTCCACGCTTACGATACGGTAGTTGTTCTCTTTGATGAACTTGTACTGATCTGATTTTCCGGTTACTGTTGTAACATCGGTATAAAGGTTGAGGTCTGTATCCATCAGGTTCATACGCTCTTCGTTTGAAAGCTCCTCAAGTCTGCTGAGAACGTTCTGCTCTACGCCGCTGTCGGTCACGTCGAACATATAAGGAAGGAGGTCGTTTCTTCTTGTATAGAAGTTGATCCTGTCTGAATCCTTGACGATTTCGTTGTACTTGTCAAGATAAGCGTTGCTGAGGTTGCTTGTGTCAAATACGTCCTGAGTATTCATAAGAGTTTCGCGTACACTTGCAGATTCAATAGCGAGCGCGAAGGCTGTTGTGTAAGTTACCATACATTCTGTTGCGTATTTGTGTGCAGCGTCAACTCCCTCGCCGCTGAACAGGATATCCTCCTGCAACGCACGCTCCAAAACTACATCAAAGAACGGTCTGTCAGCCCAGTAGGTGTGATCTGTTGTGATGTAGTAGCCCATTGTGCGAAGTCCGCCGATGATTCCGCGGCAGCCCAGCTTCCACTTGTCCACATTGCCTGTGACCGAAGCGATGTGAACCATTTTTTCCTCATCTGTCAGCGGTCTGAGGATATCTTTGCCGTACTCGTCTTTTTTGCCGGTGGGGATTCCGTCTTCAAGAGCTTTAAGATCGTTGAGAGCGTCTTTGAGATCCTGGCTCAGATCCTCCATCGGAACAGAGTACTTTGAGAACTCGGATTCTGTTTTGATGATATTTTTAAGCTTTTTGACATTTTCATCGGAATGCTTATTGATCCTGTCAGCTGTTTCATTAAGCTCTGTGCTCAATTGCTTGATCTGCTCGCTGACGTCCTCCAGTTTCATTCCTTCTTTCTTGTCCTCTTTCAGTCCGACCTCGTCGCAAAGAAGCTTTCCGAGAAGTTTACCTACATGAAGACCGAGCTTTTTGTCAGCCTTTTCGCCGATGTACGGGATCTTCTGGAAGAGCTTGTCTGTAAGACCGGGAACCTGCTTAGCCGCAGTGTTCTTGGCGAAGTTCAGCGCGTAGATCCCAAGCTCCGAAGCCTTTTTCTTGATATCGAAGCCGCCGTTGTCGTCGCTGTAAGTAGGTCCGATGTATGGATTGTCATCATCAAAGCTGTAGCTGCCGCCGTTTGTCTGCTCCTGAGAGGAGGTCAGAGCCTCGGGCGTCGCGTCTGCCTGAGCTGCGATCGAAGTTGTTTCTGCTGCCGAAGCCGCGAAGGTCGGTGTTGTCAGGAGCGCGCATGATGAGCTCGCTGTCAAAGCTGCCATTGCAATGGCGATCATTTTTGTTTTTACGTTTTTCTTTGCTTTCGCGTTTTTCTTTGTGTTTGTCATGATTAATTTCTCCTTTTTGTTTTGTTTTGATTTTTTGATTTGTTTTTTGTGTTTGTTCTTTTGTTTTGTTTTTGTTTTGTTTTCCAGCGTTTGGGTTGTTCCCTTGCTGTGTCTATATAATACGACATTTTTCACACAAAAACAATTTTCAAATCCTACACCAAATGTTAATTAACTAACAATTTCCTTACAATGTGTTAATTAACTTACATTTTGTTAAAATATTGTAAATATCGGAGAATAATCAATTGAAAAACACGTTGATATAATGTATAATAAGTAAAGGAAAGCTATATAAGCAACACCGTGTAAAGGAGAAAAACACATGAATATTTCAAAGGTTAGGAAATTCGATACACTTACGATCAATGTTGAAGGAAAGATCACTGCCCAGACTGCGGCGGAATTTGAGAATTTTATTAATGATAATTTAGACGGCGTTAGCAATTTGATTCTCGATTTGAAGGATACGGATTATGTGTCATCAGCAGGTCTGCGCGTGATTTTAAAGGCAAAAAAAGTTATGAACACCCAGGGAACAATGAAGATAGTCAACGTTCAGGAGGACGTTATGAGAACCTTTGTGATGGTCAGCTTTCCCGACATAATCACCATTGAGCAGCTACCGATATGAAGAAGTTTTTGAAAAAGATCAGCGGCAGTCTGTCCTTTAACGTTATCGGTGGTTTTGTCGGATATACAATAATATTCGGGTTGATCATCGTTACCATCAGCAATATTATTTTTATCAACACCTTCAAGACGGAGTATGCCGAAACGACATATCATATGGCAGACGCCGCTTCCGCATTGGTTGACGGTGCTTACATTCCGTATTTTCTAAAAGGAGAAAACAAGCTTGAATATTCACGCATTCAAAGAGAGCTGGACGTTTGCTGTGAAAAGATGTTTGTTTCAATTATATATGTGATCGCGGTAGATCAGAGCGATTACGGCAGCTATATTTCGGTCTTTAACTCCGTTAATAACGAGGTTGACAACACCAACTATGTGCCGTGGGAATTAGGGTACAAACGTGAAACGTCAAATGACGAATACAGACAAAAATACAAGGCACTCTATGAGCAGGGCAGCACGTATGAAACCGTCTACCGTATTCGCAGCAATGGAAATGAACGTCCGCACAATTCGCACATTACCACAGTCGTACCTATAAAGAACCATACCGGTGAGGTTGTGGCTCTGTTGTGTATGCAGAGACCGTTAGACGAACTGTTGGACAAAATGTTTCCTTATCTCGTAACCGTTTCTATCAGCGCGTTTATGTTTGCGAATTTATTTAACGTCCTTATTTCGTTATTCATAAAGTATCGTATTATAAAGCCTGTGAGCGAGGTATCCGAAGAAGCACTGCGCTTTGCCGAGGAAGGCACAAAGGGAAATCTGCGCAATGATATAAGCAACTACAAGGTGTTCTCGGATCTTTCCACGTCGATCAACAGCATGGAAACGGATTTGACGCAGTATATTGAGGATATCACCTCTATTACCGCAGAAAAGGAAAGGATAGGCGCGGAGCTGGATATCGCAAAAAGGATCCAGTTTGATATGCTGCCCAGTATTTTCCCGCCGTTCCCCGACAGAAAGGAATTTGATATCTATGCCTCGATGACTCCGGCAAAAGAAGTAGGCGGCGATTTCTACAACTTCTTCTTTATTGACGACGACCACCTTGCGTTGGTCATCGCGGATGTTTCGGGCAAAGGTATCCCCGCAGCTCTGTTTATGATGGTCACAAGCATTATAATCAGCGATATCGCCAAGACAGGGAAAACGCCTTCTGAGGTGCTGACCAAGGCGAACGAAAGGATTTGCAGCCACAACAAGGCTGATATGTTCGTAACCGTTTGGCTGGGTGTTCTGGAGATCTCCACCGGCAGGCTTATAAGCTCCAATGCAGGTCACGAGGATCCTGCTGTCTGCCGCAAAAACGGTGATTTTGAGCTTTTGAAAAGCAAGCACGGACTTATGCTCGGCACTTTGGAGGGAATTAAATACGCTGATTTTGAGTTTAGACTTAACAAGGGAGACAAGCTGTTCCTTTACACCGACGGCGTTCACGAGGCGACAAACGAACAGGATGAAATGTTCCGTATCGACCGTATGCTCGATACGCTTAATTCCTATAAAGAAAAATCCCCGACCGAAATACTCAAAGGAATGCACAACAGCATCAATACATTTGTCGGAGACGCACCGCAGTTTGATGATTTGACAATGCTTTGTATTGAAATGAAAGATGATTTCGTTTCGGAAAGCCTGACCTTGGACGCTACTCTTGACAATCTTGATAAAGCAGACAGCTTTGTTGGAGGAGTTTTGGACAAGCTCGGCTGTGATTCCGGCATAAAAAAGCAGATCGCCCTTGCATTTGAGGAATGCTTCGTTAATATTGTAAGCTATGCCTACGGCGATAATTGCGGCAAGGCGGAAATAACCGTGGAGGGCGACAGAAGCAAAGTGACCTTGATCCTCAAAGACAGCGGAAGCCCCTTTGATCCTCTTGGTAATCCGGATCCCGATTTGAGCTTATCTGTTCAGGACCGGGAGATCGGAGGTCTGGGCGTGTATCTGACCAAGAAAAGCATGGACTCTGTTGCCTATGAATATACAGATAACCAAAATGTTTTGATTATGGAAAAAAGACTGACAGGAGGTGTGGGCAGTGAATAACAAGCCGGTTGACCGCCGCACAACAAAAACCAAGCGTGCGTTGAGCAACGCTCTGGCAGAGCTTTTGTCCGAAAAGGAGCTGCGCAAAATCACAGTTCAGGAAATCGTAGATAAGGCTGATGTGAGCCGCGTTACGTTTTATAAATACTATCTTGACGTATATGACCTTTGCGAAAAGATCGAGGAGGTCGTGCTGACTGAGCTGGGGCTTATTGTTCTTCAGCTTGAAGACAATTCCACAGAATTGTTCTTTGAACAGCTTGTCGGCTATATTTCCGAAAACCGCGTCACCTTCAGCATGATATTCAACCCTAACACGACCAGCAAGCTCCGTGACAAGCTCAGCAAGCTGATAGAGGGTATGCTCCGCAACGTTTACAGCGAAAAGCTGGGAATAAAACCGAACAACAAAGAGCTTGCCTATATCTGCTGTTACCATGCACAGGGCTGTCTTGCCATACTTCAAAAGTGGGTGCAGGACGGATTCACTGAGCCGGATGATTATATCATCAAGCTTATGCCTGCTATCGACGAACAGATCGAGGACTATTTTTCAAACAAAAATAGTAAGGCAAAGAGATCAAGGGCTTAGAAAACCGCCGATTAGGAGAATCGTTTTATGATAGTAAGGGCTGAATATGAAGATTTGGAGGAAATACTTGACCTGCAATATCTTGCTTATCAAAGCGAAGCTGAATTATTCGGAAGTAAAGATATCCCTCCGCTGAAACAAAAAATAGATGCCGTTATCGAGGAGTTCAATAACGGCATCATATTGAAAATGACTGATGATAATAATACGATTATCGGTTCTGTTCGTGCTAATGAGAAGAACGGAACAGTCTATATCGGAAAACTCATGGTTCACCCGGAGCACAGACACAAGGGATATGGTTCAAGGCTGCTTGCAGCGATAGAAGGCTGTTATCCCAACAGGCGTTATGAGCTTTTTACAAGCACCAAAAGCGTAGATAATATACGGCTGTACCGGAAGATGGGTTATACGATCTTTGATCGTAAGCCTGTTGATGATGAACTGATATTCGTATTTATGGAAAAATGACGTAACAATATTCAAGCAAGGCGTGCGCCGCAAATTGTGCGGTGTTGTTTTATAGGTGCCCTAAAGCCATTTTTTCTTTTTGAAAAACAGCAGGCTTCCTATAACGATAAGTATGCTGACTGCGATTATAACGGGATATCCCCACACAGAGTCAAGCTCAGGCATATATCTGAAATTCATTCCATACCAGCCTGCGATCAGCGTCAGCGGCATAAAGATAGTCGTAACGACCGTAAGGATCGTCATAATACGGTTTTGTTTGATATCCAAATGCGAGTTATAAACGTCGCGGATCTGAACGGCGTGCTCGGTGACAGCAATTGCCGAATCGCGCAGCCTTTCTATACGGTTGATAAACAATCTGAAATAACGAAGGTTATCGTGCTTGAAAAAGTTATTTTCATTCTCCTCAAGCTCTTGTGAAAAATCAAGCAGATGTTCATAATGAACCCTTAGATTTCTGATCTCACCGCGGATATCATTTAGTTGATCTGCGGTTATTTCGTCTCCGTTGCTGACGATCGCGTCTTCAAGCTTGTCAAGCTTACGGTCGTAGCTTTCAAGCAGATCGCGGTCATGCGAGACGATCTGTTCCAAAAAGTCGTAAAGGAATCTTTCAAGGCTGGGCAAACGCCACTTTTTGGTGCGTTTGATTTCTTCGATAAGCTTTTGCGCCTCGGTACTGTCGTCTATCAGTACGATCCCTTTTTCATCCATTGCGAAGGCAAAGGTTATATTATTGTCCGAAAGCCTGTTCCTGTCTGGAATACTAAAGGTCCCCGTCAATGAATCAAAATTGACCTCCGCCTTGGTTGAGTGGATCGATGATATATCAGGCTCAATATCAATGCCCATATCAAAGCTGTCCTTCATCAAAGCCCATTCCTGCGAGCTGATAACGGCTACATACTGTGATGACGCGCCCTTGATTTGATCCTTAGGTATTTCTGTTAATGTTTCTTTGATAAGATAAAACACTGTGATCACCTTTTGTTAAAAATTATTAGCCGATACAGCAGAACGCTGTGCGGAGCTATTGCTTGTTTTTCAATATCCATATGATTATAGGACACCTCTAAAAATTCATAGCTGCCCATAGTCACAAATCTTTCACAGCATATTTCTGCCAAAACTCCTCGTTATACGTCAGTATGACTTCGTCGTTTTGACAACAGTGAATTTTTAGAGGTGCCCTATAATATGATTACGCAGATGAACATAATAGCTGCGTTGATAAACAGCAGATTTGCCCGGGCTAGGAGCGTTGGACGGATCTCGCTGTTTTCACTTATCGTTGCAATAGAGCGATAACCTAAGCTGTTGAATATCGTAATCATCAAATAATTAAAATTTGGATCCCGGTTTATTGCTCTTTGATTTGGTCAATGGTGTCTTTTATCGAAGAAAAAACCTCTCTGTTGTGGATCATAACGATCAATTCACTGACAGCTTTTACGATCAGCATTATGCCTGTAATACGATAAACCAATGCCGAGGTGTTCGCCGGCAACAAAATGAACGTAATGCCGAGTCCGATAGTAAAAATGCTGAGAACGACAGAAACGATCTTGTTTTTCATAGGCAGACCGCTCTTATAAGCAGCCGCCACGGTGATCAGGCTTGATATAGCGTCGGCGATCAACAAGCAGCCGATAATGATTTGAACTGCGTTGACAAAAAAGCTGCGCCAAATAAACATTGCGACAGCTATCGCCAACAAAAAAATATAAATAATCATCATTACATTTTTTCCGGGAGAAGTGCTTTTCTTTTGCTCTCTTTTTTCCGAAAGCTTTTCCACGCGCTTGTCCAAACGCTCGTTAGAAGCCTTTGTGTGTTCGCTCAGCGTTTTGCTTTTTGAGATCAGTTCTTGTCCTATGGCGGCATGGTCTCTTTGACCTTCAAAATATCCCTTGACAAGATCTTCGGCGATCTCCTGTCCCTTTCCGACCTTTGTGTTCTCGTTAGTCAATACAAAAACAATCGATATGACCGCATACAGCATTAACGTCAGCGACAGTATCATTACATCCCAATTAAGAGAACCCACCGGATTAAAGGTGTGAAACAGCCCGGGTATCAAAAAGCACAAGACAGCAACCAGCTTGTTCTTCATCACCAGCCTATAAGTGCTAACTCCCCAGGTGAAAATTTGTCCGATTTTTCCATTCATTTTAATCACCGCTCTCTTTGTTTTTTCGGGATAGGATTATTTAGCCAAAATCACCCGATCCATCATAAAGCATTTTGTAATAGTAGTGCTCAAATATAAATATTCGTTAAATAAAAAAAGCGGGAGATTCCCCGCCGTAAAGTGAACCGGAGGCTTTCGACCGATTCTGATGAAACAAATCTATTTATGTGTTTATTATATCCGAGATAACAGATAATGTCAAGAAATACATCTGTTTATGAGAATAAGATTTTCTGTATTGTAAAAAGATAGGGTATTTAACAGTCAAATTATGAAAAACAACGCCAAGGGGCTGTCGCAAATCGAAAGATTTTCGGCAGCCTTTGGTCTTGAATGAATTATTGAATGTTAAGCTTGCAACAATACGCAGCAAACCGGAGGGTGG
>OMZU01000088.1 GCA_900315605.1 uncultured Eubacteriales bacterium
AGGCTCTTCCATAGAACCAGTGGGTAAAAATTGAATAAAAAGAAAAGTCACGTTGCTCCACGTGATATACTTGAAATTGTGTATAGATCAAGGACAGGAGTGGAGCTCCGTGACAGTTTCAAGTTTATCAAAAATTATTCTCGGTGTCAAGAATATCGTTGTAGAAAAAGTTGAGATAGAAGGACTTGACCAAGATTCTCAACTGATTATCAGCGCACGTCCGCACAAAAGAGATATGTGCCGGTGCAGCGTTTGCGGACAAAAATCACCCCGATATGACTGCGGAAACGGTATTCGCAGGTGGCGTGCGCCTGATTTCGGCAGCGGAATGAAGGTATATGTGGAAGCCGAAGCCCCAAGAGTATGCTGCCCCGAGCACGGCGTAGTCGTCCAACAATTCCCGTGGGCGCGTCATCATTCAAAATTCACAAGAAACTTTGAGGATACCGCCGTATGGCTCTCGCTGCATCTGTCGCGCAAAGCCGTCGCCGAGTACCTGAGAATCAGTTGGGATACTGTCGGGCCAATCATTTCCCGCGTAGAAAAGGAACTGTCTGCAAACCATCAGCCGCTCGACAATTTGGTAAATATCGGCATTGACGAGACCTCATACAAGAAAGGGCACAAATACATCACCGTCATTGTCAACCATGATACCAATACGGTTGTATGGGCTGCCAAAGGGCACGGAAAGACAGTATTAGAGCCGTTTTTTAAGCAGTTGGATGTTAAGCAACGCTCTAAGATTCGCCTTGTATCGGGAGACGGCGCAAGATGGATAAAGGATACGGTTGAGGAATACTGCCCCAACGCGGAGTTTTGCATTGACCCGTTCCATGTGGTGGCTTGGTGCACCAAGGTTTTGGACGAGGTTCGCCGCGAGGAGTGGAACAAGGCGCGTGCGGAACTTGCAAAAGAGAAGAAGAAAAAATCCGGACGCGGCAGACCGAAGGGCGGCAGAAAACAAAAGTCAGCGGCTGAGCAGCATGTTGATGCTGTCAAGTCATCCAGATATTCCTTGCTGATGAATCCGGAGAATCTGAGCGAGACTTATCAGACGAAACTCAAGCAGCTGCTACTGCATGACCGACGGTTGGCAACTGCATATCGGTTGAAGGAGGAACTGCGATTGATTTTTAAGCTGTCACCCGACGAGGTGTCAACTGCTTTGGATAAATGGCGGCGAAGGGCATGGTCGTGCAGAATCGAGCAGTTTGTTGAGTTGCAAAGAAAGATCAAGCGGCACAAGGACGCGATCATCGCGACCATAACCAACGGTATCTCCAACGCCCGGATCGAAGCCACAAACAACAAGATTAAGCTCTCTGTCAGGATGGCTTACGGCTTCCGCAACATCGACAATCTCATTTCGATGATCATGCTCCGCTGCGGTGGCTTAAACATTGGCTTACCCGGCAGAGCGCAAAGAATTTGACCCACACTTTCTAGGGAAGGCTCTAATCAAGCTGGAGCTCTATCCCGAGCTCGCTCCCAACACGGTGAACAACTTCCTCAGCCTTGTCAACAAGGGCTTCTACGACGGACTGGGCTTTCACCGCGTGATCTACGGCTTTATGATCCAGGGCGGCTGCCCCGATGGAACCGGAATGGGCGGTCCCGGATATTCGATCAAAGGCGAATTTGCCGCCAACGGCTTTGAAAACAATCTCAAACACACCGCCGGAGTTATCTCAATGGCGCGTGCCATGAATCCCGATTCCGCCGGCTCACAGTTCTTTATCATGCACAAGGACGCGCCTCACCTCGACGGTCAGTATGCAGCCTTTGGCAAGGTGACAGAGGGAATGGAGGTCGTCAACGAAATCGCCGAATGCGACACAGATTTCGGCGACAAGCCGCTTGATCCTCAGATCATGGTCAAGGTGACTGCGGAGACCTTTGGCGAGACTTATCCCCAACCGGAAACCCTCGCCTAAACCGCGCAAAAATTCGCATATATATGTTTATAAACATTATAAATAATGATTTTTAAAACGAAAGGATGAAAAAAATGAAAGTATTGCTTCCCGGAGGCGCAGGCTACATAGGCTCTCACACCTGCGTTGAGCTTATCAACGCCGGCCACGAGGCGGTGATCCTTGACAACTTCGCAAATTCCTGCGCCGAGGCTGTGGCGAGAGTTGAGGAGATCACAGGAAAGAAAATCCCGCTCTATAATGCCGACGCATGTGATCCCGAGGCTGTTGAAAAGGTGTTCAGCGAAAACAAGATCGACGCTGTTATCCACTTTGCAGGCTACAAGGCAGTCGGTGAAAGCTGCGAAAAACCACTGATGTACTACCGCAACAATCTGGATTCTGCTCTGACGATTTTGGAGGCTATGCAACGCCACGGCGTAAGCAATTTCATTTTCAGCTCCTCTGCAACTGTCTACGGCACTCCCAAAACCGTTCCGCTGGTTGAGACTATGCCCACCGGTTCGCCGACGAATCCCTACGGAAAAACCAAGCTCATGCTTGAACAGATACTCACCGACGCGGCTGCCGCCGACGAAAATCTTTCGGTAGTTCTTCTCAGATATTTTAACCCGATCGGCGCGCACGAAAGCGGAAGGATCGGCGAGGATCCAAACGGCATCCCGAACAACCTCATGCCCTATATCACCCAGGTCGCTGCCGGCAGACTGCCAAGACTCGGCGTTTTCGGAAACGATTACCCGACCCACGACGGCACCGGTATCCGCGACTATATCCACGTTGTCGATCTTGCCAAGGGTCACGTAAAGGCTCTTGACTACGCCGCTCAGCACAAGGGCTCCGAGATATTCAACCTCGGCACCGGCACTGGCTACAGCGTGCTCGATATCGTGAACGCATTCATCAGAGTCAACAAGGTCGATATCCCCTACGACATCAAGCCGCGCAGAGCCGGCGACATCGCAGAGTGCTTTGCAGATCCGGCAAAGGCTGAAAAGGTGCTCGGCTGGAAGGCAGAGAAAACCCTTGAGGACATGTGCTTCGATTCCTGGAACTGGCAGTCAAACAACAAAAACGGCTACAAGTCTTAATACTAAACTCAAATAAAAAATAGACAATCTTTGCGGTCTATTTTCCGCAATACTTCGTTGTCGTCCTTGCAAGGCGACAGCCTTGCGGCGTCCTTAGATTAGTATAATTTCTCAGGCAACAACGCAAGCTCGGCTTTGTGTTGTTGCCTGTTTTTTCGGTTATTTTTGCGCCTTTGCTTTGGCAAATTTTATATTTTGGGGTGATTATTGGCAGAAAATATATTTTTTGTTTATTTTTCATAAATCGCTTTAGCGTGCTAAATCCCAAAAACAGGGCTTGTCTATTCTCGTATTACACAAAAAAGGCAACTGATATTTGTTGATATTGCTATTTTAAAATCTGTTTTCTTCAAAATAATGGCATAAAAAAACGAAAAAAACAAAAATATGTCAATTGTTATAAAATTTCAGGAAAGATTTGTACATGATATTGATTTTTAAAAAAATTTAATGCCAATTTGCTTTTTTTATTGACATTTGACAGAAGGGTGGTATATAATATATTTGCTTATAGAAGCATTATCAAATAAGGAGGAAAAGAAATGTTCAAAAAAGCACTTAGCATTTTGCTTTCAGTAATGCTCGTTGTAACATCTCTGTCGGTCGCTGCGGTAAGCGTTGCTGCGGTTGACGACGGCACGAAGTTTATTGTTGCAGGCAGTTCCCTCGATATTTTCGGAATGACCTGGAACGACAGCAACGAGGATAATTTGATGGAAGCAAAGGAAGACGGTTCTTATGAAATCGTCTACTATGACGTTGCTCCCGAGGACAATGTTCAGCTTAAGGTTGTTGAAAAGCCTGCCGACGGCAGTCCTGCTGTATGGCACGGCGACAAAACAGGCAACAACGTTACTTTTAACATTACGGCTGACTGCGACGTTACAGTGAACTACAACCCCGCTACAGAAGAGATTTCGGTAGCCGGCGAGTATGTAGAGTATGTTACCGGACTTGAAATCGAAAAAATGGTTGCAGCCGGTAACGGCGACCCGAATTCCGATCCTAACTATCTCCACGGCATCGGCTGGGATCCGGGTTCATCAGACAACGAAATGATCGAAGTAGAAGAAGGCGTCTACGAGATCACTTTCGAGAATGTTTCAGAGAACATGGGCTACGAGATCAAGTTCGCCGCAGGCTCATGGGTAAACAACTGGGGCGGCACCTTTGTAGGCTCGGGTATCGAGACTCCTGCAGACTACAACGGCGGCAACATTGCTTTTGACGTTGAAGACGATGATTCAACGATCGTTGCAAGGATCGACCTCAGAGAGTTTGATTTCGCATCAAAGAAGGGCGCGAAGTTCACAATTACTATCAACGATGTGATTGAAGAGCCTCCGACAGAGCCCGAGCCTGAAACAACTGTTCTTCCCGACGAAACAGAAGTTCCTGTTACAGACGCTGTAACAACTGTTGCTGAGGAAGAGACAACAGTAAAGGCTGACGAGCCATCGGATAACGAGACCTTCTCTGTTAAGGGCACATCAAACTTCTTCCCCGAATACACTCAGGTATTCGACAAGGATACAGATACCGTTACAGTTACATACAAGCTGACATCAAGCAAGAACCTTGTAAACTTTGAATGGTATCTCAGCTACGATCCCGAAGCACTCCGGTTTGACCCCGCTCTCAACATGAACGAGGACTACGAGTGGATGATCGTTCCCGCTGCAAAGAGCTCCGTTATCAACGCCGACAATCCGAGCGGTCCCGGCACGATCAACGGAAACGCTGCAAGCGTAAGCTCACTTTATAAAATTGCTTCTAATGACGGCAAGCCCGTTACATTATTTACAATCACATTCAAGGTTATCGATCCTAAGGATTCAACAGTAAACCTTGACGTAAGAAACTTGACTCTCGGTCTCAGAAACCCCGAAACAATGCTTCTTGATCCGGAATCAGAAGAGTCTGTAGTCAAGTCTTATCAGAAGAATCCCGAATCAACCGCCGTTAGCGAGGTTGCAACACAGGTTTATGAGGGAGAGTATGATCCCGATTACACCCCTGCAACAACTCCGGCTGTTGAAGAAACAACAGTTGCTGAGGAAACAACTCAGAAGGCTGAGGAAACAACAAAGCCTGCTGAGGTTGAAACAACAAAGGCTGCTCAGCCTTCCGAAGGTTCCCTCAAAGTAACAGGTACATCTAACTACTTCCCGAAGACAGTTCAGAGCTTCACTCAGGAAGAGCTTGCAGCTAAGGACAATCTTGTAACAGTAACCTACAAGATCAACTCACCCAAGAACCTTCTGAACACTGACTGGGAACTCAACTGGGATCCAACAGTTCTTCAGTATGTTGAAGATTACAACGTAAACGCTGATTGGGAGCAGCAGGTAATGCCTCAGGTTCCCGACCTCATTCTTAACGCTAATGCCGATAAGGTTGAAAACGGCAGAATGCTCGGCAACTATTCGTCAGCATCAGCTAACCATGCTCTTACAAATAACGGCGAAGAAGTAACATTCGTAACCGTAACCTTTAAGGCTATCGGCGAGGGCGACACAACAGTTGACCTCAACGTTAAGGAACTCACGATCGTACAAAGAATCAAGGGCAAGGCTGACCCGACAACCAGCGAAAGAGTTGTAACACACAACCAGCCGCAGGATATTGAGACAGTTGTAACCAACAATACTTATGTATACGCAGGTCCTTATGATCCTGACTACGTTCCTTCTGACGAACCTACAACAGTAGCAGAAGAAACAACAGAGCCTGTTGAAGAAACAACAACAGCACCTGTAGTTGAAGAGACAACAACTGCACCTGTAGTTGAAGAAACAACAACAGCTCCTGTAGTTGAAGAAACAACAACAGCTCCTGTTGAAGATGTTGTTTATGTAGTAGCAGGTACACCTAACATCACAGGCTACAACTGGAACGGATCACCTGACACAGGCTTGATCCTT
>OMZU01000006.1 GCA_900315605.1 uncultured Eubacteriales bacterium
AATGTTATAGATTGTCCGCTATTAGGCTGATATTATTCTTAATTGGAATTATGTGTGATAGGTAAATAAAAATTATCAATTTTTAGAGGTTACCTTAACAAAATCAGATGATATGTATTATATGGTATTTGATTTTGTTGAGGGTAAAACATTAAAAGATGATGAAATAACTGTTGAACATTGCAAGAAGATCGGAAATGTTTTAGCACATATTCATTAGATTATAAAGAAATAGGATTAGAGCCTAATGCAGTTGAATATACAAAATTATATGATTGGGAAAGTTATATTAATAATCCTAGTTTTAGTAAAATGTCATATAAAAATGTATTCTTAAAGAATCATAAGAAATATAATTCTATGCTAAAAAGAGCAAATGAAAGTTTTAATGCTTCAAATAAAAATCAAACAATATGCCACTGTGATATAGATCCGAAAAATGTAATGTGGAATAATGATAATCCAATTATTATTGATTGGGAATGTGCAGGAGTTGCAAATCCGGAAAGAGAATTATTAGAAGACGCATTATGTTGGTCCGGATTTTTAAGTAATAATTCTAGTGAAGAAAAGTTTATTGCAATTCTAAAAGAGTATTTTAAATATAGAAAAATTGAAGATGTTGAGTGGTATGATGTTATTTGTGGTAATTTAGTTGGTAGATTTGGTTGGCTTAAATATAATTTAGAAAGAAGTTTAGGTATTGTTTCTAATGATGTAGAAGAAATGAAACTTGCAGAAAATGAAGTGGTAAAAACAATTGATGAAATAAACAGATATTTAGATTTAATTGGTGATATGTATGATATTATTACAAAATCAACAATTTAAGAAACAGAAAACTATGACAGTGTTATGCAACAAATTGCAGATAGTAATGAGATATTAAGCCATATTGAGACGGCCGCGCTTTTGGAGAAAGAAAAGAAGAAATAGTTTACAAAAACTCATCGCACCTTGCGGAAATGTCGGGGACTTCGGCTCCGTACATCAGCAGGCTGATAAACAAGAAAGACGGCATCATGAACAAGGTGTTCGTGGAGATGCACAAAAAGACGGGCTACGATATCCAAATCACGTATGTAAAAAAGGATGTTTAGAGTCCAGTCTAATCATACTTTAACGGAGGTTTATTATCTATGATTTCGGACGAGAACTGAAACCTCTTTTTTGGTATTTTGTATATTTAAACTTAGTAAAAAGTTCAACGGCTGTACAGCAATCTCTGTACAGCCGTTAATTAATCGATTATATATCCAATATATAAGTTAATTTTAACCCTATTTTACTGTTTCCCAATAAGGTAGATAGATTTTACTGTCTACATAATCGGTACCCACGGTTTTTTTAAATCTTTGAGTTGTACCATTAGAAAGCATAATATTATAAAATCCGCCATTATCTGCTGTTACTGGTTTATCACGATAGATTTTACTGTTAAGAAAACTATCATCCTTGCAATAAACAATGTTTGTAACCATACATCTCCAGTCAACAATCTTACCATCTTTAACAAAGAATGAAATAAATCTATTTTTATCTTTAGGTTCATTACAATCGTAGTAATAAAGTCTCTTTACTTGCCAACCTTCATAAGACTTAGACTCTTTGTCGGCATATGTTGCTTCTCTGTCGCATGATCTTACCGTAGTTTCTACTACCTTGTATCCAACTATCGCGTGTTGATCACCGATACCTATTAAAACAGGTTTTTTAGTATTTTCAACTTCTTTTACCGCTTTAATTAAGCCATCAAAATCATTTAATGTTTTGGAGACGTTAGATGGAAAAGGATCTTCATGTTGAGCCTCTTGTAAATCAATTATAAAATCTTGCAATGTTTTATTCTTATATCTTGCAATAGTGCCTTTATATACATCGGTTAAAGCTAAATCTTTAAGACTTTTTACTTTAGCACCGTTTTTATGTGAGAAATCAGAACACTTTATTCCACTGTCAGGGGAGTTTAATAAACATGACATTAATGAGATTCCGTAACAGTAACCGCCATCTGCTACATCCTTGTTAAAAAAGGAAAATGCAATATTATCATAGAAATCTTCAATTTCAACTTTACAAGTTGCTACTTTGTGTGTAATAGATGAAGTAGCGGTTATAGTTACAGTACCCGTTTTGCAGAATTTTCCAACAGAACTGTTGCTTAATACTACATCGTTAGTATTAAAGGTGACATTACCGTTCTTATCAACAGTTGCAAGCGAAGGATCCGATGAAGAATAAGTAATGTCTTCACATGGTTTAGCCGGAGTAACTGTCAACTTTGTAGACATATATAACTTGGCACTCGCATTAAATGTAAACTGATTATTTTTGTAAATACCATTTTTAAAGGTAAAATCAGTGCATTTATTGTCAGTAAACGAAAGCGACTGTACAAAATTAGCAACTTTTCCAGCATTACGGTTGCTTGTATTCTTTTTCCCGATTGAATAATTCAAAACTCCTGAACTGTCAGTATTGGTGATTTTCCCATCTCCGTTAACATCCGCAAGATATTTTTGAATATCGTTGAAGGTCTCCTTTTTGATAATATAACGTTGAATCTTAAGAGAGTCCGCTGAGGTTACTTTTCCGTCTAAATCGACGTCACCAATAATATACTTGGTCGTTGCAGTTGCCGCATACGTTGTCGGAATGGCCGAAACAGCTACAAGACTAATAGCTACAACTGAAGTCAAAACTTTTTTACATTTCATTTCAAAACTACTCCTTTTTAGTATTAAATAATTGATGAAATCGTTGCTATTAATGTAATGATTTCATAATTATTATAGCATTACACACAAAAAAATATCAATTGTAAAAATAGACAAATTATAAATTTATTTATTATAAATAAATATGGTCGACAAATTATTTATTGTATTGTGTTAAATTATTTAATTATTATAATTATTTTACAATAATCTTTTTTATGAATATTGTATTTTGTTGATTATTTTAAGATTAGAAAAGATTATATAGCTGTATATTCATTTTTTAATTATAACACAAATTCTTTTTGTTAAAAATAACCAACAAACTTTAAAACTAAATCCCCATGCTACAAACCGAAGCCATGATGTGCATAAGTAGCGATTATTGTTATTCCACATCTAATCAACATCACTAAAAAACATGTAAATCGCCTCTACAATAATAATACATACAAGTTGTTATTCTGTCATAATTATCCAGATATTTTCACAGGAATAAAATGATTATGAAATTGGCTTGCCGATTCCATCGGGAGCTTCCATATCCGCTAGATACTGCTGGATAAGGGTCACGTCATCAATCAGTACTGCACTATCTCCATCAACATCCGCCGCTGCTTCGTTAAAGGCTTCAACCGGAAACTCAGCCAACTTATACTGGATAGCGGTAGCGTCAGAGATAGAAACCGCGCCGTCGCCGTCAACATCTCCGAGAATATCAACCGCGCCGTGCTCGCTTGCAGGAACAAGGATCGCCTTTACCGGGAAATTGTCAATCGAAATATCCTCTTTGCCGTCTACACTTTCCATAACATCCGAAAAATCACTTCCGATTTCTTCCGCACATATTCTTAAAACTTCGTCAAGAAGCCTGTCTTTTTCGTTTACCATATCGTTCCATTTGCCGTCGGTATAAAGGTAGCTTTCGCCCTCGTTGATGATCCCGTATACCTTTGAGTTGTTTGGAAAGTTCGCGCCTATTGATAAAACGTCGGTATACACCGAAGCCTCGTCGTTTTCCCCCTTATACTTCATTGTCAGGACAACTGAGTATTTTTCACCTTTTTTGAGAAAATACTCGCCCGAAAGGTCAATTTTATGCGAGCCGACAAATTCATGGAAATTATCTCCTACATCAAGGAGAGTTCCCGAAGCCGGATCACCGTCTTGAATATTTTTATAAATCTCGTAGTGTACAGAGATTTCGGGCGAATTTGTCATGTAGGAGATTTGACGCAGGTATTCGTCCTCTTCCGCGTCGAAGACATTCGCCATCTTGGTCTCGCTGTCGTAATCGCTGTTGAAGTATAAGCCCGACATAAGCAAATCGTACTGGTCGTAGTTTTGCTTTGCGTATTTTACATCCTCTGATCTGTCAAAATCAAAGCATACGGGAAGTGATATCGTTCGGTCGTAATATGAAAGATAAAAACAGCCGTTGCCGTCTATTCCGTAATTATACGCGTTGGGATTTTGATATACCGGCTCCCCGTTCTCGTCGGTAGTCGCCGTCGCCCTGTCCTCGTCGGTCAGCGAGCCCGCGCTGTTTTTTACAATAAACGCACCGTCTCCGGGCGGCGTATACTTTTTGATAGGATTTCCGAGCTTGTTGTAGCGCGTAAAGTTTTCCTTTGAAAAATTATCATCGTAGCCGATTATCGTCACCTCATGGTTGGCAGAGGTAATTGAGTTGTTGTAATCCATCCAGTTGTCGGTATTGAACCTATCGGAAACGCAAATTCCGACGGCAACTCCGTGACCGGTAGCTATTTGGGATTTTATCGCCTCTAAGCCTGCCTCGTTGAACTTGTACTTTCCGTCCTCGTCTCTATCGGACGGGGAGGGCAAAAGATAGGCGTTTCTAAGCAAAATCTGTGAGGAAGTGTTGCGGTATTCGGCGTTGAGCGGAAGCGTCCAGTCATCGTTGTAATTATAACCTGCTATAGGCGAAAGAATACGGTTTTTTCCGCTGTAGTAGTAAGGATATTCTCCGTTCACGCTTACGCTTTCGTCAACAGGATTGAATCCGGAAGCAAAAAGATTGAATGCCATATTCGCATTGCCGCCGAACATGTAGACCGAGTTTCTGTCTGTGGCTTCCGCCTCGGTCACGTCGTAGCCCTCACCCACCTGAGAAGCGCGAACCTTGCCGGGGGTCACGTCAGCTTCGGTAATACCGTGATAAATGTACCACGAGATATATTTTTCGGAGAAATCAACGTTTTTGTTTTCCTCGCCTGCCGGTACGCCCAGATCATTTGCAAACAAATATGAGGTCTCCGCTGCCGCGGCTGCTCCGAACGCCCAGCAGGTCCCGAACGGCGACTGCAATTTTGCGCGGGTCACATAGTTTTTTCCATTGTAATCGCGCAGGTCAACCTTAGCCGGCAAGCTTTTGGGAATTTCGTTCTCGTTTTCAGCCGCAGAAACTCCAAAAGTTGACAAAGCCGATAAGGCAATTGTTGTTGAAAGAAAAACTCCGATCAATCTCTTTTTCATAAAAAATTCTCCTCTTTTCGGATTATTTTAACAATTATAGTATATAGTATCAATCTGAAGTTCATCTAAAGAAAAAGCTCCTTGCAGCAAAAATGCGAGCAAAGAGCTTTATATATTTTAAAATACTTCTTATTAAAGATTTCTGTATCTTTTTACGCTTCTGTTTTTACGTCTTTTGCGGCTGCTGATTTTGGAAGAAATAAAGTATAGCAGCAAAACGAGTGCAATGATTCCTATTACGACCAAAAACCAATATGACTGCAAGATCGTTCCCATAACATCCAAAACCTTCAGGAAGCCGCTCATTTCAACATTTTCGCTAGGAACAAGATCAACCTTGGCAAGCTCCTGCAGCTCAGATTTTTCGTCAGCACGGTAATAAACCGTAGCAACGCCGATTTTAGTGTTGGTATTGAGGGGAGCCTCGGCTACCTCGGGAACGTCCGTTTCAACAACAATGTTTTCTTCTCCTATGTCCTTAGGAACAACGGCGGTCAGGTTCTTTGCAGGAACAAGAGTTACAGAATCCTTGCCCCAGGCAAGCTTTACCTTTTGCTCGCAAACCGGTGTTTCAACAGTTTTGATAGTGCGGATCTCAAGTGAGGTAAGCGACCAGCGGAACAGATCCGCCGCGTCTATCATTGTGTAGTATTCCTCATCTTCGCCCTCCTTGTAGGGAGCCTTGAGCAGCACAGCCATATAGGAGTATCCGTCTGCACTCGCGGTTGTTACAAGGCAACGACCTGCTTCGTCGGTTGAGCCGGTCTTGATTCCCTTTGCGTACATGTAATACAGCTCTCCGCCGCGCCACTGGTCTATCATCAGGTTGGTTGTAACGATAGGATAATCCTCACCCTCAACATCATAGGTGGTGGTATTGGTGATTTCTTCAAAATTATCAAGCGTCAGCGCGTATGTGGTCATCTTATACATATCGCGCGCGGTTGTGTAATGTTCTTCGTCGTGAAGTCCGTCGGGGTTTGTAAAATGAGTATCGTTGCAGCCAAGCTCCTTTGCCTTGTCGTTCATCATTTCAACAAAGCGATCAATGCTGCCTTCGCCCACGTAATCCGCAAGAACAACCGCAGCGTCGTTTCCGGACGGAACCATCATGCTGTAGAACAGATCGATAGCAGACATTGTTTTTCCGACATGATCGGCAACATTTGCAAGCGAGCTTCCTGTGTTCTCCAGATTGTCAAGAACCTCTTTCTTGATCGGGATCCTTGTAGTTTCGGGATTTTGTATATGCTCATATGCAACTATATATGTCATAATTTTGGTTGTTGAGGCAGGATAACGCTTGGCGTCCGCTTCTTTTTCAAAAACGACCTGGTCGGTATCCATATTAACAAGCAGTATCGACTCCGACAAGGTTTTGACGTCGTTTGGAAACGAAACCGCGCCTGCCGGTGACGCAGCCGATAATGCGAGAACAAATGCGGTAATTATAACAGAAAGTATTTTAAGCTTTTTCATTATTACCTCCAATAAATAAAGGATCTCTAATTGAGCGAATTCTGTCCGACCTGTTCAAAAAGCTGTTCAACCTCGCTGTTAAGCAATCTTAGCTCGTCAGCGCGTAAATCTCTGTAGGTAAAAAGAATATAGTCGGCAATCATCTGAGAAAGCTCAATGCTCTTTGTATCAGCAAAATCGGCAATAGCAAGCTGAGGCAAGCCGTGCTGCCTTGAGCCGAAAAAGTCTCCGGGACCGCGCATTTTCAAATCTTGGTCAGCGATTTCAAAGCCGTCGTTTGTTGAGCACATAACTTCGAGCCTTGCGCGCGTTGACTCGGAAAAGCTGTCGCTTATCAATATGCAATAGGACTGGGCTTCTCCCCTGCCGACTCTGCCTCTGAGCTGGTGAAGCTGAGAAAGTCCAAAGCGTTCGGCGTTTTCGATCACCATTACCGTTGCGTTCGGAACGTCAACACCAACCTCTATTACAGTTGTAGCAACCAAAATCGAATACTCGTTGGCGGCAAATTTGCGCATGATTTCTTCTTTTTCATCGGATTTTAGCTTTCCGTGAACTAGTCCTACGGAAATATCCTGAAACTGATTTAGCATAAGCTCGGCGGCATATTCCTCGGCGGAAACAAGACCTTCGATCTCGCCCTCTTCAACAAGCGGACAAACGATATATGCCTGCCTGCCCTCGGAAACCTCTTTGCGAATAAAATCATATATCTTTTTGCGCTGTGCCGTAGTTCTCAGCGCGGTTTTTACCGGCTTTCGCTGCGGCGGCAGCTCGTCGATTATCGAAATGTCCAAATCTCCAAATATAATCAAGCCCAGAGTTCTGGGGATCGGAGTCGCACTCATTACCAGCAAATGCGGATTATCTCCCTTGCCCAGCAGCTTTGAGCGTTGCGAAACACCAAATCTATGCTGTTCGTCGGTAACGGCAAGCCCAAGGTTTTTGAATTCGGTCTTGTCCGTTATCAGCGCGTGAGTGCCGATAACAAGATTGATCTCGCCGTCGGCAAGCTGTGAACGGATCTGCTTTTTCTCGCTTTCCTTCAATGCTCCCGTAAGCAAGCTGACCTTGATTTCGGTATTTTCAAAAAACGACTTAAAGGTTTCGTAATGCTGTCTGGCAAGGATCTCGGTCGGTGCCATAAATGCAGCCTGAAAGCCGTTTTTTATCACTGTATATATCACCGAAGCTGCGACCGCGGTTTTTCCCGAGCCGACGTCTCCCTGAACAAGCCTGTTCATCGGTGATGATTTTGTAAGCATATCGGAAACGCAGTCCGATATGGCGTGCTTTTGCGCGTTAGTGAGCTCAAAGGGAAGCTTTGACTTGAAATCGTCGGAATAATCCGCAGAGATTTTTACTCCGCTCACTCCCCTGCTGTGCTCTTTAAGCTTTTTCATGCCCAGGTTCAACACCAAAAGCTCTTCCGCAACTAGACGCTTTCTTGCGTCGTAAAGCTTCTCGGGATCTTTCGGAAAATGGATCTGCTCCAATGCCTCGCGCAGACCGCACAGGCTGAAGGTTTTGCGAACCTGCTCCGGGAGAGGATCGTTTATCTGCTTGGGCAAAAGCGTGAGAGCCTGCTTTACGCAGTTTGATATAACCTTGCTGACAAGGCCGGGAGTTTGCTTATAAATAGCATGAAGCCCGTTTTCTTCGCTTGACGGAGAAAACACCGGAGCGAGCATTTGGAGCCCGTAGCCTTCGTCGTTGATTTTCCCTCTGAAAAGGTATTCTTCTCCTACCTTTAGCAAACCGCTGATATATCGGTTGTTAAAAAACAAAATTCGGAGCGAGCCTGTATCGTCAAACACCATTCCTTTGGAAAGAATAGTTCCTCCACGCGAATAGGAATCATTTACAGGTGTGCCGAGAGTTGCCTTTATGCAGCAAATCTCTCCGTTTTTTACGTCGCTTATGCTTTTGATATCGGTCCAGTCCTCATATGCTCTGGGATAAAAATTCAAAAGCTCTCCGACGCTGTTGATACCAAGCTTTGCAAAAAGCTCAGCGCGTTTTACGCCGACTCCGCTGAGCTTTGTCAGAGGCATTTTGTATAAAGAAGCCATATAATACACCGGCGAAATAACGCCGCCTCAAAAAATAAGGGGCACGACAAAGCATCATGCCCGTTATATTTATGTTATAAAACAATAAAATTACTCTACGCTTAAAATGAAGTAGTAAACCGGCTGATCGCCCTTTACAAGACTGATATCGGTACGTGAGCCGAATTTATCTCTGAGCTCCTCATATGCCTTTTCTGCCTCTTCCTCGCCGATCTCCTCGCCGTAAACAAGAGTGATGAACGAGGTATCGCGGGTCACCATGCTCTTTGCAAGCTTTACGAGAGCCTTGACCGGATTCTTTTCGGTTATGGTGAGCTTGCCGTTTTCAAGTGCGATAATATCGCCCGCCTTGATTTTCTTTCCGCCGAACTCGCTGTTGCGCGCCGCAAAGGTAACAAGACCTGTGCCAACGCCGTGAGCAGCCTCCATCATAAGCTGAGAATTGCTCTCACAGGAGATTTCGGGGTCAAAATTGAGCATAGCTGTCATGCCCTGAGGAATAGTGCGTGTAGGAACGATGATAACGTTTCTGTCCTCGACCATGGGAACTGTTTGCTCTGCGGCAAGAATAATGTTCTTATTGTTAGGAAGAACAAATACGTTTTGAGCCGGTGTAGCCAAAATCGCCTCGTAAATATCGTCGGTACTTGGATTCATGCTCTGACCGCCCGAAACGACGTTGTTGCAGCCCAGATCCTTGAAGAGAGTCTTTAAGCCGTCTCCCGCCGCAACAGCGACAAAACCAAATTTTTCGGTGGGCTCAACAGGCTCAAATACCTCTTTTTCGGGCTTTTTCTTCTTAGCAGTTTCCTTGGCGTTCTTGTGCTGCTCTTTCATGTTCTCGACCTTAACGGTGAGAAGCTGACCAAACTCAAGACCCTTGTTAAGCGCGTTGCCCGGGGTTTCGGTATGAACGTGAACCTTGATTATTTCATCATCATTTACAACCACAACGCAGTCGCCGATAGTTTGGAGATAATCTCTGAGCTTCTGAGGATCGGTCTCGATCTCCGGATTTCTGCCGACAATAAACTCGGTGCAGTAAGTAAACTGGATGTCGTCGTCAAATTCTGCTGCCGCGCTCTCAAAGGTGTCCACGGTCAAAGCCTCGGGAGCCTCGTCGTACTCCACAGCCTTGCCGTCTCTGATAACGCTGAGCATACCTTCAAAAATCGTGCAAAGTCCCTTGCCGCCTGCGTCAACGACACCGGCTTTTTTGAGCACCGGAAGCAGCTCGGGAGTGATCGCAAGAGCTTCGTTGGCAGCTTTTGTGATAGTTTCCCAAACATAAGCAGGCTCGGTATTCTGCTTTGCTGCCTCGATTCCTGCCTCGTAAGCCATGCGAGCGACCGTGAGGATCGTACCCTCGGCAGGCTTCATAACAGCCTTGTAGGCTGAATTAACGCCGATTCCGAGAGCCGCCGCCATATTTTTGCCGTTTACCTCTTCCATATCCTTGAGTCCCTGAGCAAAGCCCCTGAAAAGAATCGAGGTGATAACGCCTGAGTTTCCTCTTGCTCCTCTGAGCATTGCGGAAGCGACGATATCGGCAACCTCACCGGCAGAAGTGCTTTCGCAATCCTCCAAGGCGTGAGCAGCCGCCATTATCGTCATAGACATATTTGTTCCCGTGTCGCCGTCGGGAACAGGGAAAATATTTAAATCATTGATATGATTTTTTTGAATACTAATATTATGCGCACCTGAAATCACAGCTTGCTTTAAGATTTCTCCGTTAAGCATTAAAGCACATCCTTTTCGATTAATATAAATAATTATACCTTTATTTTATGGATTTTTCAATAGTAAAACGAAAATTTCCGCTAAATTATGCGCAGATTCTCGGCAGAAAGGCACTTTCCGGAGCTGTCGTCAATCTCAAACAAGGCACATTCAAGCTTACATTCTCCGCTTTCAAGGTCAAATCTTGCCGGAAGCTTTGTTTTGAATTTGTTGATGATTATATCGGTTTTCACACCCAAAACCGAATGGATAACGCCCGTCATTCCGACGTCGGTGATATATCCGGTCCCCTTTGGCAAAACCTCTGCGTCCGAGGTCTGGACATGAGTATGAGTGCCGAACAAAGCGGATACTCTGCCGTCAAGATAATAACCCATCGCGCGCTTTTCGCTGGTTGCCTCGGCGTGAAAATCCACAATAATTATCTTACCCTCGGCTTTTTGAAGCACGTTGTCGATCACATCAAAGGCACAGTCAAGTCCGCTCTCGGTGAACATATTTCCCATGAGATTGATAACAGTGATGATCCTTCTCCCTGTGTCAATATTGATTATGCCGCTGCCCGGCGTGGTTTTGTCGGGAAAATTTGCCGGCCGCGCAATAAACGGGTTGCTGTCAAGGTAATCATAGGCTTCCTTTCTTCTAAAAGCGTGGTTGCCGAGCGTTATCGCGTCAACTCCGCTGTCAAACAAAAACTTTGCCGAAGTGGGTGTGATCCCGTTGCCGTCGGCGGAGTTTTCGCCGTTGCAAATAACAAAATCTATGCCCTTTAGTTTTTTCAGCGAGGGCAGCCTTTTTCTCAAAAACTCGCAGCCAACGCTTCCGACAACGTCTCCGATACACAAAATCCTCATGACTTTACCTTCCTTAATATAGGCAATTTGAGCGGTGTTGCCTATAGTTTTTTACAAAAAACCCGTTAGAGGTTTCCAAAAGTATTTTATCACTCCGTAACGCTAAAATCAACGCTTTGCGCAATATTTTCGTTAAGAATATAATCCGCCTCAAAACAAAAGCTGTTTTTATCCTCGGTCATTTTGATTTTTCTGTCGGTAATGCTGCCGCCGGTTTTGAACGCCTCATAAATCGCAAGCTCGTTTGCACAGATTTTTTCCGCCTTAGCCTTGTCGCAGCTCGAATCCAAAAGCACCGCTTCACATTCAGTCTGAGTTTTTATGCCCAAAGGAAGGCTTGTGTTGTTTATACAGAGGCTTTTGCTTCTCTGATAAAACGCGGAGTTTTCAAAGGAACGAAACGACGCTGAAAACGGCAGCTCGACGCCAAACAAACAAAGTCGTCTGCGGTCAATATAATTTTCTGTAAGAAAATAATATTCATGAGATTTAGGTATTTTTATTTCTAATTTAGAAATTACATCAGCGTAAACCTCTGCGTCTGCGTGCAGGTAGCTGTTGATCCCGTTTTCACTTGGGACCACTCCGCTGACAAGCAGCTCTCCTTTTGTAACTCCGCTGCCTTTTTTTACAACCGACGTGCCGGTTTTTGCGTTCACCTTGGTAATGACCCCATCCTTTGCCGCCTTGATATTGCACGGAACCAGAGTGCTGCCGGTTTTCGGTCTGTCGGTCATTTCCTTTAATTCGACCTGCGCTGTGCTTCCTGTCAGATTAAGGCTCATCCAACCCAAGCCGTCAATTTTGAGCAGCAGGTCGCGCTTTACGGCGGCAGGATCAACGCTCCCCTTGTATGCGCCGATTCTCACACCGTTTTCTTCGAGGGCATCGACTACCTCTGTATTGCTTATATGCTCCGCTCCGCTTATATTTACAGTCCAAATAAAATTTGACAAAAACAGCATCAAAGCAAGCCCAAGCACACCGCCGATAGGGATCCCTACGCGAGGCTTATATTTTATGACAAAAAACGGAAAGCCACGCTTTTGTTTTATTCTTAGTCTTACCTTCGCTTTGGCGGCGACCGGTCGTATTCGCCTGTATTCCGACGCACTCATTGCTCCGGTCAGCACCCCAGGCTGCGGCATGGCATTCCAAAGGGCTATGCCCCTTTGTGATGTGATATTAAGCAGCCTTTCGGTAAATTTTCCTCTTGCCTCAAAGACGACATATCCTCTGAGCAGTCTGACAAGCTCAACAAGCATAACGCATTTCACCTCAAGTTATAAAATCAATTCCGCAGATAAAGCCCTCGATCTCAACACAGGAGCTTGAGATACACCGCACACACAAGCCTCTGCCCCTGAACGACACCACCATTCGATTGGTATTGATTTTGATGTTTTCACTTTCGTACAGCAAAACTCCGGTTGAGCCTTCAACAGTAACTCTTCTGTTACCCAAAAGCTCCAGCAGCGGTGCAGAGCCCATATCGAACCTGTGCGAAAGTGGATTTTTTTCCTTATTCAAGCAATCACCCCGATTAATAAATATGCCGTGCAAAGCATATATATTATCGGTGATTGCTATGAATGTGTTTGCGGCGCGCAGGCTCGCGCCGATTCTTAAAACAGCAGTGCTTGGCGCGTGCTGTTTTGCGTTGATCTGCTTTTCTCAGTCCTGCGCTCAGGGAGTAAAAAGCGGTATAGAGCTGTGCCTGAACGTTTTGGTTCCCTCGCTTTTTCCTTTTATGACTGTTTCGGGACTGATTGTAAAATACGGAGCTGCAAAGCGTGCAGAAAAGCTTTTTATGAAGCCGACAAAGCTGATTTTCGGGCTTGACGGAAGCTTTGCTCCTGTGGTTTTGCTTAGTCTTATCGGCGGATATCCGGTGGGAGCAAAGGGTATTTCCGAGCTAAAAAGGCAAGGCGCGGACAATAGCCAATGCCAAAAAGCAGCTATGCTTTGCGTTTGTGCCGGACCGGGGTTTTTGATTAATTATGTCGGAGTTTTTATTTACGGCAGCAAAAGGCTTGGTATCATTATGTATACCGCTCAGGTGCTTTCGGTAATAATAATCGGGGTCGGGGCTAAGCTTTTCTACAAAAGCAATAAGGATTTTTATTTTGAAGCAAAGCGTATAAGTCATAATATTTCATTCGCGGACGCATTGACAGAAGCAGTTTTTGACAGTGCAAAGGCTATGCTTTCGATCTGCGCTTATGTTATTCTTTTTTCAGGGATCACGGCAATATTGCAAAGCGTTGCCAAAACAAACGGTCTTAGCTGCATGACAGCTTGTTTGCTGGAGGTTTGCTCAGCGGTGAACCTGATGTCGAACAAGATGACGATCGAAGCGGTAGCTTTTGCGGCAGGCTTAGGAGGGCTTTGCGTTCACTTTCAGATCTTTTCAACGCTTAACGGGATCAAGGTCAATAAACTATTATTTTTCACTATAAGAATTATACAAGGTGCTTTAACAGCCCTGATAACTCATTTGGGGTTGATTGTTTTTCCCGAGGCAAGACCTGTTTTTTCAAGCGCACAAGGCAAGCCTTCAATATGCTTTGGTACAAACGCCGCTTCGGGGATCGTTCTTATTTTGACCTCGATACTTTTTTTATTTTCAATAATATCATTAAAACGGAGGTAAAATTATGTGCGGAATCGGAGGATGGATCGAAAAAAACAGCCGTATGCGTGAACGCTTCGGTGTGTTAAACAAAATGAGCGACAGCCTTGCAAGGCGAGGTCCCGATGAAAACGGGATCTACGTCAACGGTGACGCCGCGCTGATCCACCGCAGGCTGACAGTTATTGACCGCGAAAACGGCAAACAGCCGATGGCAACAAGCTACAAGGGAGTGACCTATGTTATCGTTTATAACGGCGAGCTTTATAACACAGAGGAGCTGCGAAATGAGCTTAAAGCGAACGGCTTTCACTTTAGAGGTCACAGCGACACCGAGGTTGTGCTGAAAGCATACATCAATTACGGCGAGAGCTGCGCCGAAAAGCTAAACGGCATATTTGCCTTTGCGGTTTTTCGTTCCGATTCTCGCTCGGTATTCCTTTGCCGCGACAGGATCGGAGTTAAGCCCTTGTTTTACTATGAATACAACGGCGGACTAATATTTGGCTCCGAAATAAAAACCCTTCTTGCAAGCAGGGTCGTACAGCCGAAAATCGACGAAAGCGGACTTTATGAGATTTTCTTTTTGGGTCCGGCGCGAACGCCTTCAAACGGTATTTTTAAGGGAGTCAAAGAGCTTTTGCCCGGAGAATGTGCGGTTTATGAGAATTACATGCTGAAACGTCGAAAATATTTTTCGATCGAGGCGCGCGAGCACACCGACAACGAGAGTGAAACCATTGAAAAAACAAGATTTTTACTTACCGACGCAATTGAGCGGCAGTTGGTCAGCGACGTGCCGATGTGTTTTTTCCTATCCGGAGGACTTGACAGCAGCATAATAGTTCAAACCGCCTCGCGGTTCAGAAAAGAGCGTAAGCTCGGAAAAACAGTCACCTATTCGGTTGAGTATGACGACAATAAAAAATTCTTTAAAAGAAGTAAGTTTCAGCCGAACGCAGATTTTGAGTATATTTCAAAGATGGTAAAAAGTGCGGATACAAAGCACAACGAAATTATTCTTGATAATTTTCAGCTTGTTGAGGCACTCAGCGACAGCGTTCTTGCACGCGACCTGCCGGGCTATGTTGATGTTGACAGCTCTCTGCTGTTATTTTGCCGGGAGATCAAAAATAATTACACCGTCGCGCTTTCCGGCGAATGTGCCGACGAGCTGTTCGGCGGTTATCCATGGTACCACAACCGCGATATACTCTTTGAGGACTGCTTTCCGTGGTCGAGAAGTCAGCAAATCAGAAGCTTTATACTGAAGGACGGGATACTTCCGCGCGGCGAGGAATACGTTCGCCAAAAATATCTTGATACCATCCGCTCCGCTCCAAAGCTAAAGACAGACACAAAGCTTGACGCCAGAATGAGAGAAATGTTTTATCTGAATTTTTACTGGTTTATGCAATGTCTGCTCGAAAGAAAGGACCGCTGTTCAATGTACAGCGGACTTGAGGTCAGGGTGCCGTTCTGCGACTACAGGCTGGTTGAATACGCCTACAATATGCCATGGACGCTAAAGGCATACGGCAGACGTGAAAAAGGGATCGTGCGCAAGGCGTTTGAGGATATTTTGCCAAAGGAGATCGCGTGGCGTAAAAAAAGCCCCTACCCCAAAACGCACAACCCGATATATTTTAACGAATGTGCTCTGAGGGTAAGGAATATTCTGAATAAGAATAATATACTCACTGAAATGCTCAACAAAAGAGCTGTGGAAAGCATAATCCAAAGCCCTGACAAAATCACCGAGCCGTGGTACGGTCAGCTTATGAAGGCTCCTCAGATTCTGGCGTATATAATTGAGCTTGACATTTGGTTTGAAAAATATAATGTTGAAATCGAGTAGAAAATGTGTTAAAATTAAGACATAATCAGAGCTGTTTTGGGCGCAATGGCTTTACGGAATACATGCGCCGAAATAATAAAAGGCTCCTACGGATGTGATGAGTATAAACAGAAGGATTTTTGAAAAGGTCACAAACTATTTTTCGACCCATTTAAAATCAAAGAAGCTGCTTAAATTAATATATCAGTATGTAACGCTTCTTGTGTTTTTGGCTTATCCGCTGCTTTTGGTATATGTTTTCTTTGCCGAGCGCGACAAACTGCTCAAGGTGGTCCTCGTACCGCTGGGAACGCTGATTTTGGTAACGCTTTTGCGAAAAATAATCAACCGTCAGCGACCCTACGAGCAGTTTGAAACGCCGTCGGTGTTTGACAACAAAACCGAAGGAAAAAGTATGCCGAGCCGACACACGGCAAGCGCGTTCATTATTGCGGCGGCGTTTACTTATGTAAATCCGGTTTGGGGAGCGTTTGCCTTTGCGGCAGCGGCTCTTATTGCATTATCACGAATTGCGGCCGGCTCGCATTATATCAGCGACGTTGCGGTTGCAATAATCATAAGCATGACGATAGCATATTTGTTTTTCTTCATCTAATTCAACAGCTTGCAAAAAGGCGCGGCTCTCATTTGAAGCCGCGCCTGATTTTTATTTTTTTATGTTACTGTCGATCAACAGCGTAAGAAAAATTTAAAAAGCTATTATTTAACTTCCTCAACATCGCTTGTGCAGTGCGGGCACTTTGTTGCCTTGATGTCGATTTCCGAGCAGCAGAACGGGCAAACCTTGGTTGTGGGTTCCTCCTCGACCTCTTTTTTGCCGAGAGACATAACCTTGTTGATGCCCTTTACCATCAGGAAGATTATGAAAGCCATAATCAGGAAGTTGATGATCGCTGTGATAAACGCGCCGTATCTGATCTCAGCACCGTTTACCTTTGCAACAAGGTCGCTGAAATCCATTCCGCCGAAGATACCGAGGATAGGCGAAATGATATCGTCAGTCAGCGAGGTTACGATCGCGCTGAACGCGCCGCCTATGATAACGCCGACTGCAAGATTCATAACATTTCCGCGCATTATGAATTCTTTGAATTCTCCAAAAAACTTTTTCATTGTTCCTTCTCCTTTTTTATTTTATTTCAGCGGAACAGCTTTCTCGGCTCCGCATTTTGTACGATTTTAAAGGTTTTTTAATTCTGATTAAGAATTAAAGATCGCCTTATGGAACACCTTTTTACCCTTTTTGACAATAACATGACCCTTTTCAAAAGCCGATTTCAAAAGCTCTGCCTTTGGATCGGTGATTTTTACGTCGTCGATCGAAATGCCGCCCTGCTCAATGAGTCTTCTTCCCTCTTTGTTAGACGGAATCAGTCCGCAGGTTTTCAAGAGCTCGATAACGCCGATTTTATCTTCCGCAAAGTTGTCGTCATTAAGCTCTGTTGAAGGCATATTGTCGGTGTCAGCCTTGTTTGAGAACAAAGCTCTTGCCGCTTCCTGAGCCTTGTCAGCTTCCTCCTTGCCGTGGATCAGCTCGGTGAGCTCATGCGCAAGGATCTCCTTTGCCTTGTTGATCTCGCTTCCCTCAAGCTTTGCAAGCTCCTCGATCTCTTCAAGCGGCAGGAAGGTGAGCATTTTCAGGCATTTTATTACGTCGGCGTCGTCAACGTTTCTCCAGTACTGGTAGAAATCATAGGGGCTTGTCTTTTCGGCAGAAAGCCAAACCGCACCCGACTGGGTCTTGCCCATCTTCTTGCCCTCGGAATTGAGCAAAAGATTGATAGTCATTGCATATGCGTCCTTGCCGAGCTTGCGCCTGATAAGCTCTGTACCGCCGAGCATATTGCTCCACTGGTCGTCGCCGCCGAACTGCATATTACAGCCGTATTTCTGATAAAGAGCATAGAAATCATAGGACTGCATTATCATATAGTTGAATTCAAGGAAGCTAAGTCCTTTTTCCATTCTCTGCTTGTAGCACTCGGCAGTCAACATTCTGTTTACGCTGAAATGCGCACCAACCTCTCTGAGCACATCAACATAATTGAGATCAAGCAGCCAGTCAGCATTGTTGACGAGCAAAGCCTTGTCGTCGGAAAAGTCGATAAAGCGGCTCATTTGCTTCTTAAAGCAGTCAACGTTGTGTTGAATGGTTTCTTTAGTCATCATCTGGCGCATGTCCGTTCTTCCGGAAGGGTCGCCGATCATAGCCGTACCGCCGCCGATGAGCGCGATAGGCTTGTTGCCTGCCATTTGCAGTCTTTTCATAAGGCACAATGCCATAAAGTGACCCACGTGAAGGCTGTCCGCCGTGGGGTCAAAGCCTATGTAAAAAACAGCCTTTCCGCTGTTTACAAGCTCTCTTATTTCTTCCTCGTCTGTGACCTGAGCGATAAGTCCTCTGGCGACGAGTTCTTCGTAAACTCCCATTGTTTTTATCCTTTCTTGAGTGAATTTGCTTTAGTATAGTAATAGTATATCGTTTTTTTGTGAAAAGGTCAAGGGGTTTTATGCCTTGGAAGTAAATTTTTTGTATAATAATTATATGATTGATTTGTCTGAATTTCTGTTTTCTCAGAACGTCAATTATATATGAATGTATTTTCGGGCAAACGACATGCGGACGGACGCCGCAATTTCTGCTCGAAATAAATTATTTTTTTCTCCTGTATCTCGCCATCTTGTCCTTCTTTTTCTTAAAGTTGGAATTAGAATTGTTTTTTCCCTGTCCCGGAAGCGGAGCAACAAGACAATTTTTGCCGTTTCCGATCAAATCTTTTCTGCCGGCTTTTAGCAGAGCTTTTATAACAGTCTGTTTATTTTCGGGGATAAACCATTGAAGCAGCGCGCGCTGCATTGATTTTTCTTCCGTTGTTTTGGGAATAAACACTTCTTTCATGGTATAGGGATCAAGCCCGGTGTAAAACATCGCGGTAGAGATCGTGCCCGGCGTGGGGTAAAAATCCTGCACCTGCTTTGGGTGGATGTTTTCTCTTTTGCAGAACAAGGCAAGCTCAACTGCATCTTTGAGCGTTGACCCGGGATGCGAGCTCATAAGGTAAGGCACAACATACTGATCCTTTTTTTCTTTGCCGGTAAGCTCATAAAACTTGTCGCAAAACCTCTTGTACGCCTCAATGTGCGGCTTGCCCATTTTGTCGAGCACAGCCGCCGAGCAATGCTCCGGAGCAACTCTGAGCTGACCGCTGATATGGTGGCTCACAAGCTCGCGGAAAAAGCTGTCGTCTCCGTCCTCGATAAGATAATCAAAGCGGATTCCGCTACGGATAAACACTTTTTTTATACCTTTGATTTCGCGCAGACTGCGAAGGATATCAAGATATTCCGTGTGAGAAACCTGCATGTTCGGGCAGGGCTTGGGTGCAAGGCATTTTCTGTTTTTGCACAGACCCAGCTTTTTTTGCTTTTCACAGGACGGAAGCCTGAAATTCGCAGTGGGTCCTCCGACGTCGCTGATATATCCCTTAAAACGCGGATTGTCAAGAAAGCTTTTTGCCTCGTCTATCACGCTTTGCTTGCTGCGCACCGTCACGGCTCTTCCCTGATGAAAAGCCAGCGAACAAAAATTGCAGGCTCCAAAGCAGCCTCGGTTGTGAGTGATAGAAAACTCCACCTCGGCAATTCCCGGAACTCCGCCTGCGCTTTCATAGCATTTAGGATACCATCTTTCGTACGGCAAAGAGTATACCCAATCAAGCTGCCTTGTGTTGAGCGGCGGCATAGGAGGATTTTGGATCAAAAGCCTGTTGCCGTGTCGCTGGATCAAGGTTTTTCCTCTTACTGCGTCAGCCTCGTCAAGCTCTTTTCTGGCAGCAAGCGCGTAATCCCTTTTGCTTTCGCTGACTCTCTCATAAGAAGGAAGCTCGACCACAGAGGATGGAACGTAGTCCTCGGTTGTTACTGAATAACAAATTCCGCGAATATCATGCAACGCCTCGACCGTAAAGCCCTCGGAAAGCCGCCTTGCGATTTCAACCGTTTGAAGCTCGCCCATTCCGTAAACAAGAATGTCCGCGCTGCTGTCAAACAAAATCGAGGGCATTACTCTGTCGTTCCAATAATCGTAATGAGCAAATCTTCTCAGCGACGCCTCAAGACCGCCGATGATGATCGGGCTGTACGGATAAAGCCGTCGAAGAATTTTGCAGTAAACAGTCACCGCTCTGTCGGGGCGTTTGCCGTTTTTTCCGCCTGCTGTGTAGGCGTCGTCGTGTCTCTTGCGCTTGGCTACCGTATAATGTGCAACCATGCTGTCGATGTTTCCGGCGGAAACCATAAAACCCAAGCGCGGCTTTCCGAATTGTGTAAAATCGCGGTCATTTTTCCAATTCGGCTGAGCAAGAAATGCGACCCTGTAGCCGCAGTATTCCAATACTCTGGTTATGATAGCCGCACCGAACGAGGGGTGGTCTACATAGCTGTCGCCGCAAACATAAACAAAATCAACGCTGTCCCAGCCACGCTGGCGCACCTCATCAGCATTCATAGGTAAAAAAGCCATGAGAACCCCCTTTTTTAGTGTGGAGTTTGAAGTTTGGAGTGTGGAGTTAATGTCGGTAAAAACTCCACACTCCAAACTAAATATCAGTTTTCGCGGTTTTGCAAAACATTTCTTCTTTCAAGCCATTCGTTATAGGTCATCAAAACCTCTCTGGGCTTTGAGCCCTGGTGAGGTCCGACAACACCCATGCGCTCCATATCGTCGATCATTCTTCCGGCGCGGGCATAGCCGACCTTTAGTCTGCGTTGTATCAGCGAGGTTGAAGCCTGTCCTGCGTCAATAACGATCTGGATCGCCTCATCCATTTTGCTGTCAACATCCAGTCCGTCGTCCTCGTCAGAGGATGATTTTTTGTTGCCTGAGATCTCTTCAACCGCTATTCTCTTGATGGTCTCTTCGATCTCGGCGTTATACTGAGCGGAGTAGGATTTTTTGATGAAGCCTGTTACGCCCTCGATCTCTTCTTCTGAGGCATAGCAGCCCTGAACTCGGATCGGCTTTGGCGCACCGACCGGTGAAAAGAGCATATCGCCCTTTCCTATCAGCTTTTCGCCGCCGCCTGTATCAAGGATCGTTCGGCTATCCATATTAGAGCTGACCTTTAGCGCGATTCGGCTTGGTACGTTAGATTTTATCAAGCCGGTAATTACGTTTACCGTCGGTCTTTGAGTCGCCAAAATAAGATGCATACCGGCGGCTCTCGCCATTTGAGCAAGGCGGCAAATGCTGTCCTCGACCTCACCGGGAGCAGCCATCATCAAGTCGGCAAGCTCATCGATCGCAATTACGATTCGGCTCATTTTTTCTTTTGAAACCGGCAGTCCGTTGATCTCAAGGACAGGCTGAACAAGCTCGCCCTCTTCATTTTCAACAGGCGGATTTTTTTCTATATATGCAAGATTTTTTTCTATCAAAGAATTATAACTGTCAATATCCTTGCAGTCATATTCCGAAAAAATCTTGTAGCGGTTAAGCATTTCGCTCACAGCCCAGCCAAGCGCGCCGGCAGCCTTTTTTGCGTCCGACACGATTGGAACAAGCAGGTGCGGAATACCCTTGTATTTTGAAAACTCAACCATCTTGGGGTCAATAAGCAAGAGTTTGACCTCATCGGGCGTTGCTTTGTACAGAATACTGATAAGAATAGAATTTACACAAACCGATTTACCTGAGCCGGTTGTTCCGGCAATCAGCAAATGCGGCATTTTTGCAATATCGGTAATCACGATCTCGCCTGAAATATCACGACCCAAAACCGCAGTAAGCTTACTTTTTGCCGCTCGGAACTCGTCCGAATCGATCAGCTCGCGCATTGAAACCATGCTGACGACCTTGTTCGGGACCTCGATTCCGACAGCTGCCTTACCCGGGATTGGAGCCTCGATCCTGACTCCGTTAGCGGCAAGATTAAGCGCGATATCATCCGAAAGATTTGTGATTTTGCTGATTTTAACTCCCGGAGCAGGCTGTAGCTCATAGCGCGTTACCGAGGGACCGCGGCAGATATTAACTATACTCGCGTTTACACCGAAGCTGTTCAGGGTTTCGATCAGCTTTTTTGAATTATGCTGAAGCTCCTCCATTGCCGAACGATCATTGTCGTTGCGGCTGGGCTTCAAAAGCTGAACGGGAGGATAGTGATAAACCTTTTCGTCCTTATTGTCTGTGCCGCCCATATTATAGCCGAGGTTTTCAAACTCGTCATTTGGTTGGTCGGATCCTTTTTTTGCTTCAAGCGGAATAGTTTCGGGATCGGGCTGCTTTGCGCCGTTGCTCAAATGCTCCGACCTCTTATTCTGCGAGATATTGTCAGCGATTTCTTCGACAGTCGTATCAGCAGACTGATCCATAGGCTTTCCCGCACGTTGAATAATATTGAGCAAATCGTCTGACAAATCCTTGTCAACGGCGTTTTCCTCGTTCGGATCTGAAATATCAATGTCAATACCGCTTTGGACTTTCTTTTTTTTCGTTTTTTTGCGCGGCTCTGGATCAAGCGGAATGTCAATATCCTCGGCAACAGCACGATAAGGGATGTCTATACTATTGTAAGAATCCCTGTAGTCCTCTCTGGGGTCGCGCGCCTGCTTGACTGCATTTTTTCTGGCTTTTCGAGCCATGACCTGACGTTCTCCGGCTTCTCTGACTCTTTCCATACGCCTTGCCGCAGCAGAAGCAATATCCTTTACCGACAAATTGGCAACTATAAAAAATAATGCTGCCGTAAATAACAAGCTCAAAACCAACGCAACTGCTCTGCCGCAAAGCGCGACCAACGGATAACCCAATATTCCGCCGATCAGTCCGCAGCTTGCGGTAAAGTATGTATCGGTGCTTGAAGCCTCAGCCCACAGGTTGCCCAGACAGGCAAAATAGTTCATGCCGTCGTTGTATTTTGCACCTTTGATAACATAAACTGCCGCGCCGAGAAACAGAAAAATAAGTACGCACAAAACAATTTTAAAGGTTTGTCTTTTTACCGCACGCTCTTTTTCGGTGATCACGCACATATACGCAAAAAACGCCGGAACAAGCATCATGCCCAAGCCAAATACCCCCAGAAAAAAACCGCGAATGTTTTCCCAAAGGCTGTGTCCCTTAATAAAAATCATAACGGTAAAAAAAACAGCAGCCGTAGCGTAGAGAATCGCCTTTATCCTCGGGCTGACCCCTGCCGGCTTAGCAGCCGCCTTTGTGCTTTTTTTTGACGAAGAGGCTTCCGACGCACGTTTGCCTCCCGATTTTTTCTTTGCTGCCATTTTTAACTCCATAAAACAAGAAAACAAAAGCATTGTTATTATTGTTTTCTATTCAATATAAAATCTATAAATCAAAGCATTTGGAGCAAAGGCGACCAACGGTCGCCTTTATGATCTCTATTTTGAAAAGCTTGATTAAAACACGTTTTGCCTTAATACAGAGGCGCACCGGTGAACATGTTCACTCCGCTGTTGAGCTCCATAATGGAAACAACAAGGAACACCGAGCCGATGATCGCAGTGTAAACAACAAAAATCAGCATTTTGTCGGTTTTTAAAAACCATTTAAAAATCAAAATCGAAACATATCCGACAATTGCCGAAACAAGCATACCTGCGACTACAACTGCAATGTTGATGTCAAAGCCCTCCGGTGAAGTTATCGCGTCAACACCCTCCAGCACAGCGGCAGCGAGGATCGAGGGGATCCCCAAAACAAAGGTATAGTCAAGAGCCTTTTGTTTGTTGATCCCGCGCATTTCACCCACGGCAAGTGTAGAACCTGAACGTGAAATTCCCGGGAAAATAGCCGCAACTGCCTGCATAAGTCCAACGCAGAGCGCGTCAAAAGCAGTATAGCTTTCTTTTCCACTCTCACCCTCCGGCAAACCGTTTCTGAGGTGCTTGTAGCTCGATTTTGAATTTCGCTTGTTGCAAATAATACCGATCGTCAAAAGTATCGAGGTAATTATAAGACATATCGAGGTCATTAGCAGAACCGGGCTTCCTGCAAAAACATCAGCCAGATCCTTTACCTTCATATCCGTTCCGGGGATAGGGATAAACATAGTAAACAGCGGAAGAAGTCCGATAATCAGCATAAAAATAAGATTTCTTTCGTAGCTCAGGTTTTTAAAGGAGAATTTTCCTGTGAAAATATCCTTTATCATAAGGAAAAATTCCTTTATCAACGACCAAACCAGCTTGTGATAAAAGGCTATAACCGCCACAAGCGTGCCCAGATGAAGCATTACGTTAAAGAAAAGATTTCCTTCACCGTTCACACCCAAAACATGCTGAGTTATTGCCAGGTGACCGCTGCTTGAAACCGGCAAAAACTCCGTGAGTCCCTGAACGATTCCCTGGATTATCGCGTCTAAAGTTGTCATATGTACCCCTCCGTGTATGTAATGGAGCAAAGATTATGCTCCTTTTGATTTTTTTATCATCTTGTAAAGTGCTTCTATCGCTTCGCTAACAGTACCGACTCTGTCGATCAGTCCTTCCTTTACAGCTTCGCCGCCCTCAAGAATGGTTCCGATATCCATAACAAGCTCCTCGGTGTTGAGCACAAGCTCGTTGTATCTCTGCTTTGATATGCTTGAATTTTCAACAACAAAGTTGGTGATCCTGTTTTGCATACGCTTAAAATATTCAAATGTCTGTTGAACGCCGAGCGTTAGCCCGGTCGTTCTGACAGGATGAACCGTCATAGACGCGCTTTTGGCGATAAAGCTCTGCTTTGCCGCAACCGCAAGCGGAATACCGATCGAATGTCCTCCGCCGAGCACGATGGAGGCTGTTGGCTTTTTCATGCCCGAAATCAACTCGGCAATTGCAAGCCCGGCTTCGACGTCGCCTCCGCAGGTGTTGATTATCACTAGCAAGCCGTCGATTCTTTCGTCCTCCTCAATTGAGACAAGAAGCGGTATGACGTGTTCATATTTTGTGGTTTTAGTCTGCTGAGGCAACACATAATGCCCCTCGATCTGACCGATGATCGTAAGACAGTGGATAACGCTGTCTCTGTGCAGGGTAAGCACCGAGCCGGTTTCCTCGATTTGCGGATCAGTCTCTTCGTTTTCGGAGCAGATGCTCTGTTCGCAGTCGGGATCATCTCCGCACGGGTTTTTTACAAGCTCGTCCCTGTCATGATTTTTAGTTTTATTCATCAAATGCACCTCCGGGATAATACAAAAATATTATTCCCGGCATACATCAAAATCTGCATAGTATTTGCTTAATAAAAGATATGCAAACCTACCCATTTTAATGAATTATATCTAGTATAACATTTTATACATTATTTTTCAAGTTTTTAAGGTTTATTTCTTAAAAACAATAATTATTTTAAAGAATTATAGTAGTATATATTTGTATAACCGTGTTTCGGAGTGATAATTAATTGGATTCTAATATAATAATGGGCGTTGTTATCCTTTTGCTCGTACTGCTTTCGGGATTTTTTTCGGCAACGGAAACTGCTTTTTCTTTTGTAAACAAGATCCGTGTTCAGCAAAGCGTTGACGCAGGCGATAAAAAAGCAAAGACCACGCTCTATGTGATCGACCGCTTTGACAAGGCTCTTACAACGATTCTGATTTGCAACAATATTGTAAACCTGGGCTGTTCCTCAATCGCCACAGTGCTTTGCCTAAGGCTTTTCGGCGATATCGGCTCGGCGATATCGCCGAGCATCGGCCCGGCGATCGCCACCGGATTGACGACCCTGCTTGTGCTGACCTTTGGCGAGGTCATCCCAAAATGTCTCGCAAAGGAGCACTGCGACGCATTTTCAATGAAAACCGCAGGCATTTTAAAGGGGCTTATGATTCTGCTGTCCCCCTTGGTGTTTATCTTTATGAAGCTGCGCTCGCTCGCGCTCAAAATTTCCGGCGGAAGCGACGACGCTCCGTCAGTCACCGAAAACGAGCTGAAATACATAGTTGAAAGCATTGAGGAAGAGGGCGTGCTTGAGGAAAGCGAAAGTGAAATGGTACGCTCTGCTCTTGATTTTGACGAGACTACCGCTGAGGAAATTCTTACTCCGCGCGTTGACGTAGTTTTTATAAGCGTTGACGACTCGCCCGAAAAAATCAAGGATATTATAATTGAAAACCGCTATTCGAGGATCCCCGTATATGAGGGCACAACCGATAATATAGTAGGTATTCTTCATACGCGCGACTATCTTGAGCACCTTGCCGACGGAAAGGCACCCAAGCTAAAAAACATGCTTCAGCCACCGTTCTTTGTTTTTAAATCCACTCAGCTTTCAAAAATCCTGAGCGACTTCAAGCGCACCAAAATCCATATGGCGATCGTCACCGACGAATACGGCGGCACGCTCGGCATTGTTACTATGGAGGATTTGATAGAGGAAATCGTCGGCGACATCTGGGACGAGGACGAGGAGATCGAACACAGCTACTACAAAATCGGCAAAAACGAATTTCTTGTAAACGGAGACTTTGAGCTGGAGGATATGCTCGCGCTGTTTGATATGGACGAAAGCACGCTCGAAAGCGATTCGGTGACAGTCGGCGGCTATATTCTCGAAAACTGCGGCTCGATCCCGAACAAGCGCGACAAGGTCGAAGCAGGCGGCTTCCTGTTCACGGTAATGGAGATCAAAAACCAGCGTATTTTACGGGTCGTTGTCAAAAAACTTGACGTTCAAGCCGACGAAAATGAATAAAGCTAATCATTTTTCCGCTGCAGTGCCTTGCAAAAGCCAAAAACCGGTATGCATAGCAAGCCCCAAAGCAGACTGTATAATGGGCAAATCTGACCTTTTACATTCAGCTTGCAGTTATAATAATCCCATACGTTCATTTTCAGCCTCAAATTAACAATGCAGCCGCACAGAAATTCCAGCGCGGTTATTATCGCACTTCCGCACAAGCATTTGCAAAAAAGCTTCATGCGTTTGTGCCGCCTGTAAAAATCCCACAGCACAGCAAAGCAACCGCCGCCGAGAACGAGCATTGACAAATGTGTTTTTCCGCGCCACAAAACCTCGATAAATCCATAGGCGATTCCGCCGGTTATAAACAAAACTATATTTTTTATAATTCTCAAAAAACCACCGACCTTAGTTTGTGCTAAAGCCGGTGGTATTATTATCGTTTTTGAAAGAATAAAATCTACACAAATTCTATTTTAAGTTTTTTTCCCATAGCTTCTGCAAGTCTTTGGAGAGTTTTAACAGAAGGATTTGCATTACCGTTTTCCAGCTTGCTTATGTCGCCCTGAGCAATACCGGAACGTTCTGAAAGCTCTTTTTGTGTTAAACCCTTGGAGTTACGAGCGTCGATCATAGCTTGCTTTATACTGAACTCGGGCTCAAGTGCTTCGTATTCCTTTTTGAATTCTTCATCCTTCATTTGTTCGGCAAGAAATTCATCAAAAGCTGTCATTAGTATGCTCCTCTCGTCTAAGATAGTCTTCTCTATACCTTTTGGCTCGTTCAATTTCAGCTTTAGGAGTTTTTTGTTTTTTCTTTATGAATCCATTGGTAAGAATGATTCTTTGACCAATTACAAAGAAATACAGGACTCTTGAAATATCGGAACCGACCTTTGCCCTAAGCTCAAAAATACCATCTTCCAAATGCTTTGATTCAGGCTCTCTCAAATCATTTCCGTTCACCTGAAGCAGTTGAATAGTCCGCAACATTTTAGCTCTCATCTTAATATCGGTGCTTAGAAGAAATTCTTTTACAGGTTCTCTTCCATCTTCTTTTTTATAAAACACGATTTCAAATTGTTGCATAAAACGCCTCTACGATATAGGATTTAACCTATATTTATTATAAACTTTGAAATAGAAAATGTCAATACATATTTCATATTAAGTCAATCAGAAATAATCTTAACAATCTCTTTTAATTCTTCAAAAGAATATAAACAATTCAGTGCCGCAAGCATTGCGTTTGTTGTCATGTACAGCGGCATATTTAATTTTGTCAGGAGCTTTATTCTCAGCTCGGCTGAGTTTTCTTTGCCTGTCAAGCCCAACGCGTACAAATCCGCCTTTGTGATTTCGTTTCTTTGGCTTTGCTGTTCTCCGTCAATCGTCGCTCCGCATTTTTTGAGGGCTTCAACGATCACCATATCGCTCACGCCCTCAACGCCGAGAAGTCCTTCCTTGCCGGGCTGCGCCTTGCGCTTTTCCTTACCCTCAAGCTGAGGGATATAACAGTGCTTTATTTTGCTTTTGTCAACAACGCCGCGCAAAAAATTGCGTATCACAAACCCTGCGCTGTCGCTGTCGGTAAGGACGATTATACCTCTTGTTTCGGCAATTTGCCTTATAAGGCTCTGCTTTTCTTTGTCGGAAAAAACTCTAAAGCCGTTGGTGCAGATTATCGGCGCGTCAACGATTCCGCTGAGCTTGATTTTATCGTACCTTCCCTCAACGATTATCGCCTCGCGAATCTTAAGCATATTCTCTTCCCTCTTTAAAAATCAGAAGCAGCTTCGCGATAAGCTGTTCCATAGCAAGGCGATAGTTCACCGAGGTTGACTTGAACCTTTCGTCAGCATCGGCAAGTGCGTCAAGGCATTTTCTGAGCGCGTCGGTGCTGATCCCGTGCGTTGCTCTGCGCGCCTTGTCGAGCGCGAAGGCACGCCTTTTATAATCAAAATCAGCCGCGACCTCATTTGACGTTACTCCGCACTCGTCTGCAATCCTGATCCTGTAAGCGTCGATATAGGAATTTGCCAACACATAAAGCATGGATATCGGCTCCTCGCGCTGATAAAAAAGAGCGTCAAGGGTTTTGAACGCCTTTTCGCCCTCTCCCCTTATCACAGCGTCGGACAAAGCAAAAACCTTGGTTTCCAGATTCACCGTTGCGAGCTTTTCAATATCGGAATACTGAATCTCCTCGGTCTTTGAATAGGCGCAGATCTTGTTGATTTCATTTTTCAGCAAATTCAGATCCTCTCCGCAAAAATCAATGAGCTTAGAGGCATTGATCCTGGAAATTTGCTTTCCGTTTGCGTTCGCCCACTTTGCAACATATTTTTCCAAAGCCGAACGGCTCAGCGCGTCAAAAACGCAAACTGAGCCTGATTTTTCAATCTGCTTTGCCAGTGCTTTAAATGCCGTATTATTCTTTTTTGGAATATAAGACGGCATTGAAATAATCAAAACCGTACCCTCGGCAGTATTAGAAACGATCTTTGCAAAGCTGTCAAGCTCGTCCTTTTGCATACTGTCAAAGAACACGTCGCTTGCCACAACACAATTGTACTCGCTCATAAACGGCACGACCTGAACCGCCGCTGCAAAGCTGTCAAGATCGATCTCGCCCTTAAAGACGTGATAATTGAACTCCGACGGCTGTTTTCCGGCAACAGCCTCAATCAAAAGCTTGGTATAGCTCTTTACATAAAGCTGCTCTGTGCCGTACAAAAGATATGTTCGAGAAAAATCTTTGTTTTTAAGCTGTTTTTTCAGCTCGGTTTCCGTAAGCTTTCCCATAAATCAGTCTTTAAAAAACAGCGGAAGAGGTTCAAGAAAAATAATATCGTCCCTGTTCTTTGCGTCGCCCTCGGCAAGCACGGCGGCTTTGCCGACAATTTTTGCTTCGGTTTTCTCAATAAGCTTTTCGAGCGCGGCAAGACTCTCTCCTGTTGAGATAACGTCGTCAACAATCAAAACGCGCTTGCCCTTTAAAAATTCAACATCGCTCTCACCCAAAAACAGTCTTTGCACCTCTGAGGTAGTGATAGAATTGACCTCTACCCCAACCGGGTTTCTCATATAAACCTTAACGCTTTTGCGGGCGATAACATATTCGCCGCAGCCCTGCTTTGCCATCTCGTAGCAAAGCGGGATCCCCTTTGCCTCGGCAGATACAACAACATCGTGCTCGGGACATTTTTTCAGCAAAGCCTCGGCAGCCTTGACTGTTACTTCAACGTCGCCGAACATAATAAATGCAGCTATATCAACCTTGTCGTTTACCGGGAACATCTCAAGCTCGCGTTCAACTCCGGCAATATTAATATTATAAGTTTTCACTCTGTCACCTCAGCACATTTGACCACTGAGTTTTTTGCCGCCCAGAATATGAAAATGAATATGCTTGATGCTTTGGCAGCCGTCGTCGCCACAGTTATTTACTATTCTGTAGCCGTTTTCAAGACCGAGCGACTTTGCGATCTGCGGGATTTTGGTGAAAATATATGCGATTACATCAGCATTGCTTTCGTCAAGCTCGTCTGCACAGCAAATGTGCTGCTTGGGAACAACCAAAACATGCACGGGAGCCTGGGGCTCCAAATCATGAAAAGCAATGATTTTGTCGTCCTCATATGCCTTATTAGACGGGATAGAGCCGTCGATTATTTTACAAAAAATACAGTCAGCCAAAACGGATAACTCCTTTCAAATAAATAATACAATTATATTTTAACCCCAAAACTCAATTTGGTCAATAGTTTTATTTCTATATGACATTGCCCGGGTGATTTGATAATAGTATGAGTCCGGGCTGTACAAAATCAGGTTTAAAATTCTACGTAATATTTTCGATAAAAATCCGCCAGGCGCATTTAGAAACACGCCTGACGGTTTATTAGATTTTATTCGATTTCAGAAAAATAATTACAGTCTTTCTGCTATCGGAGCGTCGGGATTTTTGTCTGGATTGTCGGTATAGAATGTGAGCCAATCCTGAGTTTCAGTGCCAACGAGGTCGTCGTTAATAACGATCCACATCTCGTTGTCGATAAAGCCCTTGTAATCGATCGTCTGCGGACTTCCGTTATCGTTGATGATAACGTTGTATGTGCCCACGCCTGTGTAGTCAAACTCGTACTTATACCAGCCGTCATCGTCAAAATCGGTTATCGGACCGCCAGGCCAGCTGTTTTTGGCTGAATAATTGCCCTCGTCAACTCCGTCGAGGTTTGAACCCCAAATCCAGAAGTACGGAGTCCACGAAGCACTTCCGCTGTGCTTAACGTGAAGCGTCACATGAGCGTCTGAAGGAGCGTAGTAGTAATCTACCTTGAGCGGCTCTCCGTAAGGAATATATCCTGATGTCTTTTCGGGCAGCTTTGTTTCGTCGATCTTGTAGCCGACTACTCTGTAGGTCTGGGTTGTAAACTCGTCGCCCACTCTGCCTTCGATCTCAACAGGCTTCATGATCGTTTTGAGATCACCGTTCTTGTCGTAGTAATAGTAATTAACTATTACCTTTCCGCTGCCTACGCCGAAATCTGCAAGATAAAGCTGGAGGATCGTCGCGTCGGAGATAGTAACTGAGCCGTCGTAGTCAAGGTCAAGCTCCTCAACGGTTTTGTCAAGCTCTATAAGCTCGGCAAGATACATCTGTAGTGCGGTAACGTCGCTTATGGTTACATAGCCATCGTTGTCAAAGTCTGCGTTAAGGATCCTTTCGGGAACATAATCGGTAAAGGTGTAGGTAACCTCCTTGGGTTCCTCTGTGAATACGCCGCTGGTTTCGCCCTCTGAGGACTTTGGCATATAAATATTGGGAACTGACTTTGAAGGAGCAGTCTGATAGGATGTTCCGATATCACCCTTGAGAACGATCGGATCTGCAAGCTGGCTTCCGTCTCTGTCATAAACAAAGTTTACTTTAACCTTACCTGTATTTGATTGCAGATTAGCCTTTTCAAAGCTTTCCTTTTCAACAGCAATGATCGTTGTGTGAGCCGGAACCTTATACTTGAAGTCGCTGAATTCGCCAAGGTTTTCAAGTCCTGCTTCAACGCCGTTTGCAACTATTACCCAGTCGCGAACTGTTCTGTCGTTAAGTCTGATCGTAGCTGCGCCGCTTGCGGAGTTGTGGAATACCGCAACTCTGTTCCATTCGCCTTCGGTGTCATTGATGACCTCAAAGCCTGTTTGAGCGGATTGCTGGTTCATATCGGAGCCGATAATTGTATACTTATCCTTAAAGGAGTTGTCGTCAGCAGTAAACGGCGAGAACGCCTTTCTGATTTTGAACAGACCCTTGTAGTAGGAAACTACATCGGCATAATCAACAAGATTTTCCCAACGGATCATATTTATTTCCGGAGAAGAATTATAGCTGTTGGTGTCGCCGAATTTTGTACGTGCCATTTCCTGACCGGCGAGCATGAACGAAATACCCTGAGATGTGTTGATGATCGACGCGCCCTGCTTTTGGAGCTGAACACCAAGTTCGCTTCTTGTGCCGTATTCGCCCAGAGCAGCGGAAGCCATGATCTGGTCGTACATTGTGGCATTATCATGGCAGTCTGCGTAGGTCACGGTCTGAGACGGAGCTTTTGCGATCCATGCACCGCCGTCGAGTGTGTTAGCCTGAATACCGTAGCGGATCGCAGGTGTGCTTTCCTTGTTGCCCTCGATAAAGCCCTTGTCCTGGATGCCCCAAACGCTTCCCTTTACGTTATCTCTGATGCTGTCGCTGAACAGCGCGATCCTTGAGTCAAGATATTCGGAATTGGTTTGAGTTGCAGCCAAGTACTTTTGACCTGTGCAGGTCGTTGAGTGCGTAAAAGTATCCATTGACCAGCCTTCGCCCCAAAGGGTGATGCCTGAATCAACCTCGTCGAGGTTTTCGCGGATAAGATTCATTGTTTCAACATCCATAAGACCCATAAGGTCAAAACGGAAGCCGTCAACATGATATTCGTCAACCCAGTAGCGGAGAGACTGGATCACAAAATCTCTGTACATTGCACGCTCGGTTGCGCAGTCGTTGCCGCAGCCGGAGTTGCTTGAATAGGTAAGTCCGTCAACAACGTTGCCGTTTGTGCTGCCGTCCTCGAGCATTCTGTAGTAGTAGTTTGGAACGGTGTTGTTAAAGCTGGAATCAACTGAGTAGGTATGGTTGTAAACAACATCCATAACAACAGAAAGTCCTGCGTCATGAAGTGCCTTTATCATAGCCTTACATTCTGCGATCCTTACGTTACCGTCATAGGGGTTTGAGGAATACGAGCCCTCGGGAACGTTGTAGTTCTGCGGATCATAGCCCCAGTTGAACGCCTTGTCTGAATCAGCCTCATTGATTGACTGGAAATCATAGAAAGGATTGAGCTGAACGGTCGTTATACCCAGCTCCTTGAGGTAGTCAATACAGGTTGAAAGCTTGTTCTCGTTGTTCAGAGTTGTACCGGTTTCGGTAAACGCAAGGTATTTTCCTCTGTTTTGCTCGCTTACGCCCGAAGCCGGATCATAGGAAAAGTCCTTGATATGAAGCTCATAAACAATTGAATCGGTTGATTTTCCGGGTAAAACATGTCTGTCGCTTTCCCAACCGTCGGGATTTGTTTTTGCAAGGTCAACAACCATTGAGCGTCTGCCGTTTACGCCGGTCGCCTTTGAGTAAATGTCCTGAGTCTCAACAGTCTGTTCTCTCTCGCCCTTTACGTTCTTGGCGGTAATGGTATAGGTGTAGTAGGTGTTGACGATATCGCCCTTAACGGTGGCTGTCCAAACGCCTGTCCATTCGCCGTCCTCGATCAGCTTATCCATTGTTATCTTGCCCAGATCTTTTGCATTCTTTTCGGAATCCGAGCCGGTAGCATAGCGGTTGAGCGTCACCTGAGAGGCTGTAGGAGCCCAAACCTTAAAGACGGTTTGTTCGGGAGAATAGGTTGCTCCCAAATCGCCCTTGTCGTAGGCATACTTATTGTCGATCGCCATTGAAGCCTCGGTATACGAGGTTTCTGTCGCCTTTTCGGCGGCAAAGCCCGACAACGCGCTTGTAGAAGCGAGCATACATACGACAAGAACCGAAGAAATTATTTTTCTTGTGATTCTCATAAAGATATTCCTCCTTATATTCGCGGAAGTCATTTTCGCTTCCGTTTTATCCTTGTTTGTTATCGCCTTCGTCCAACTCAACAACGTCCATGTTTGACATCAAGCTTTTTTTTCGCGTGATCCTTCTGTATACAGCCGACGCAACACAAAGCGCGAGGATCACTCCTACGCCGATATAAATGTACACCAGCATATCCGCATATGGGTCGGGCTGTGAGGTATAGCAGAACAAAACGTTGATCTCGCCCTTTTTGAAAACGCCTGAGCTGTTTTTGGGGATCTCAATAAGATTCATGTCCTCATACTCGTTTTCCTGAGCCGAATACTCCTCGCCCTCTTTTCCCTCAAGGGTCTTAACGTCCAGGATTTTTCCGTTGTCCGCAAGATAAATCAAATTCACCCTGCAAATCGAGGTGTCTGCGTCATCAGTGATCCTTGTATACTTAAACAGCACCTCGGAATCCGCTCCCTTGATCTTTCCGGCAGCATTGTCGGGAAGGCTGTTGAGCACCAGATTATAACCGTCGATCGAAGGCAGCTCCGGTGTAAAATACTGCTGACCCTCGCGGTTCTTGATCAAAAACGAATCTGCAAGCTCCTCGCCGTTGGTATCGTCAATATATCTGACAGTGACCTGAGACATCTTGCCTTCAAATTCCTTTACATAAACCTCTGCGCGGCTGACAGTTTCCGAAAACTCGCCCTGAACATTGCCGTTAGTAGATTTGATATCGTAATTGAGCGAATCGGCATAGAGTCCAATGTCATAGGGCTTTCCGATTTCATCGGAAACGACTTGGGTTTTAATGTGCTCCTTTGAATCGGCGTCAAAATAATCAAGCTTTAGCTTGCCCTCGTGATCGGTAATATTTGCAGCTTCATAGCTCTTTTTATCAACTAGGATCAAAGCCGAGTGAGGCTTGACGGTCGCTTTGCCCGAAACGCCGCCGAGACTGTTGAGCCCGGCAAATTCATCGTTTGCGATTATCGTCCATTCGCCTTCAACAGAAACCGACTGCTCCTCGTCGCTGCCGTTGAACAGCAGGCAAAGCTTATCCCACGCGCCGCTCTCTGTGTTGTTGATAAAATAACCGGAAACACCCTTTGGCAGCTTTTCAAAGCTTTCAAGGCTGTTTGCAGTCTTGCTTGTGCTGTCTCTGAACGCGGCGAATTTATCTCTGATCTTATAAAGACCTCTGTAGTATTCGATCAGGTCGCTGTATTCCTCAAGGCTCTTCCAATCGAGCATGTTTTCCTCTCTGCTTGAGGAGAAGGAGTTTTCATCGCCGTCCTTTGTGCGTGCAAATTCCTCTCCGCCCAGCATAAAGGGGATTCCCTGAGAGGTGATGACAATTGCTCCGGCGAGCTTGTTCATCTCTACCAGATCATCGTAACGCTTACGGTAATCTCCCTCGCTGCCCTTTACGGTGTCGATAAGCTTGTCATAAAGGCAAAGGTTATCATGGCAGGACGCATAGGTCACACACTGGCTCGGTGCTTTTGCCCAGCCGCTCGACGATTCGGATTGTCCGGCGATTCCGATTTTCAGATTTGATCTTCCCGAGCCCTCCTGAACAAAGCCTGCGCCCGCGCCAAAGGTGCTTCCCTTGATCGCGTCGCGGATCGTATCGTCAAATGCGCCGATCCTCTCGTCAAGCTTGCTCATGTTGGTCTGGTTAGCCATGACCGTGCCCGGAGCGCAGTTGGTTTGCAGGTTCCATGCTTCGCCGTACATCAAAAGCTTTTTTCCGCCGCCGTCCTCGTAAAGCGAATCAAGCGCGGCGCGGATCGCGTTCATGGTATCAACATCATGCAGTCCCATAAGGTCAAAGCGGAAGCCGTCTATGTGGTATTCCTTTGCCCAGTAGCTGACGGAATCTATCATATATTTTCTGAACATAGCATGTTCCGAAGCCGTGTCGTTGCTGCAGCCTGAGCCGTTTGAAAAGGTGCCGTCCTCGTTCATGCGGTAGTAGTAATTGGGAACAGTGTACTCAAACCACGAATCGGTAGAATATGTATGATTATAAACAACGTCCATAATAACGCCGATCCCGGCCTCGTGCAAAGCCTGGATCATCTGCTTACATTCCTTTATCCTTACGCTTCCGTCGTAGGGATCAGTAGAATAAGAGCCCTCGGGGCAGTTGTAATTGACCGGATCATAGCCCCAGTTATACTGCTTCATGATGTCCTCGCTCTCGTCAACCGAGCCAAAATCATAAAACGGCATGATCTGAACATATTTTACGCCCAGCTTTTTGAGGTAATCCACACATGTAGGTGTGTTGCCCCGGATACCGTCTACAGTGGTTCCGCTTTCGGTAAAGGCGAGGAATTTTCCGCGGTTTTTGGGAGTAACTCCGCTGCTCTCGGATGAAGAAAAGTCTGCTACCGAAATCTCCCAAACCGTTGCGTCGGTCTGATTTTCGACGGTAACATGGGTGTCGTTTTCCCAGCCCTCCGGATTTGTCTGCGACAAGTCGAGGATCATGCTGCGCTTGCCGTTTACACCGCAGGCTCTGGCATAGATATCCCCGGTTTCCTTTACGCTTTCACCGTGCTTCACGGAATAGGTGTAGTATTTTCCGGCGTAATCGCCCTCAAGCGTGATGGACCAAACGCCTGTTTTTTTGTCAAGCGTCATAGCCTTGGTTTCGATCGATCCCGGGTCTCCCTCGTCGTCGCTGCCGTGGTTAAAAATATTGACCTTTACGCTGTCCGCCTTTGGAGACCAAACCTTAAAGGTTGTTGACTCCTTGGAATAGGTTGCCCCCAAGTCGCTTTTGTCATACGCCGTCTTGTCAAGCTCCGCGGCAAATGCGTGATAATCTGTCTTTTTGGATTTTTCGGCGGCAGTAACAGCCGCTGAGGATGCTGAAGTAACCATAAGTAATGCTAACGCCCCTGTTATTATTCTTTTGAAAAGCAAATCAAATGCCTCCCGTTTCCTACATTTCTTTTATTTTATCATATTCAGAACAAGATATTAATTCTATATTAGAATTTATATCATAAAAATTATATTTAAACTGTAGAAAATTCAACTGTTATTATGTGCAAAATAAACAAAGAAATGAAAAGTGCTGACCGCTGTATCATTTTGTCAACTACAGAATATAATGATAGCAAAGCAAAAAGGAGGAATCAGTTTTGGAGCTTGTTCAATATACGGTAAGGCAGGGCAATACCCTATTCGGGATAGCTCAGTTTTTTGATACGACCGTTCAGGATATTCTTTTGTACAATAACATTCAAAACCCGTCGCAGATATATGCCGGTCAAACGCTAACGATTCCGGCAGGAACATCCAGAGACGATTACTATGTTGTCAGACCAAATGAAACACTGTGGTCGATCGCTCAAAAATTCAATTCAACGCCGCAAAAGCTGACGGCAATGAACAGCCTAAGCAACCCGAACGTTATTTATCCCGGACAAATTTTGAGAATCAGATAATTTTTTCGCAAAAAAGTGCTTCCTAACGCCGTAACAGCATAGGAAGCATTGATTTTTTATGGTTAAATTTGATTTGAATTAAAAGTCAAAACCAGCTATAAAGCTTTATTTGTAATATCTGTGGCAGGTCAAGCGGTGGATCGATTTATCATAAACGGCACTGCCTGTGATTTTATAATTTTCAAGAACAGAATGCTCAAACAGGCACTTGTCGTCCTGCTCGGCAACAACAGGTGCGATAATAAGGCTCAGTTCGTCGATAAGACCTTCTCTTTGGAACGAACCGTTGATCTCACTTCCGCCCTCAAGCAAAAGCTTTTTGATACCGAACAGCGAATAAAGCTTGTTGAGAACCAGCTCCAAATCAAGATCCTCTTTGCCGCCGAAAATATAAGAAACGCCTATGCTTCTCAGATACGCAAGATAGCTGTCGGGAGCGTCCTCGCACAGCACCTCAATTATATGCGCGCCGTCATATCCCGGGTCGTCGTCCGAAATTGCAGAAGCCTTCCAGCCCAACCTTCCGCGGCGGTCAAAGGCAACGGCATAAAACTCAGCCTTGCTGTCGGCAATATGATCGCTGCGGTCAAGGCTTGCGCCCTCAAACTCTGAAAGGTCGGGAGCAAAGCCCTTTGTAAAGCTTTCGTCCATAGTGACCCTTCCGCAGGCAAAAGCGTCCGCACCGTATTCAGCGTGAACCTTATAATACCACTTTGAAGCCTCGTTACCGATTGGAGTAGTCAAAAAGCTTCCTGTTATTTTGCCGTCGATCGAAGTCACCATATGACATATTATATATGGCTTATCCATAAAAATCATCCTTTTTGCAATGCCGCATAATCAAACGAGCGGATCGCGCAGTAAGTATTAGTGCAAGGCGAACATCAATAACTGATCGGTGCTGCCTGTGTCTTTTTTACTAATCTCAAATAAATAGTTGACATAGATTGTGATTTATTGAGTTATGTATCAGTATTATAGCACGATGATTGGAAAAAGTCCACATAAATATCAAATTTCCGCTGATTTATTTATAGCTTCGACAAAATCATTCTTTTGTAATCCAGAAATTCACCTGTAAGATCAAAATCGTCACGAGTGTTTCCCGGTCTTTCAATGATGATTTCATCCGTTATACGTCCGGGCTTTCCGTTTAGCAGGTATATTCTGTCAGACAGCAAAATAGCCTCGTCTATATCGTGAGTTATAAACAGCGTTGAAAGCTTTATTCTGCTCATAACACCCAGATACCAACTGTGGATATCGTGCTTTGTAAGAGCGTCAAGCGCGCTGAAGGGCTCGTCGAGCAGCGCGACCTCACCTGAGAACATATAGGTTCTCAGCAAAGCTGCGCGCTGTCTCATTCCGCCCGAAAGCTCGGAGGGAAAACGCTTTTGAGTTCCCTCCAAGCCAAAGTCTGCAAAATGCTTTGACGCCTTTTCTCTCGCCTCGCGTTTATTTACTCCCTTTATCATTAGCGGAAGCGCGACATTATCCTCAATTGTTCTGTAGGGCAAAAGCAAATCCTTTTGAAGCATATAGCTGACGTTTCCGGGCTTTCCGGTTATGTCGTTTCCGTTTAGGAGCACGCTTCCCGAATCCGGCTTTTGCAGCCCGGATATAACATTAAACAGAGTGGTTTTTCCGCTTCCGCTCACTCCCAAAAGGCAGACGAGCTCGTTTTCATTCAGCGTCAGGCTTATATCCTCGATAACATTTGTCTGCTCATACGCAAATGATACATGCCTGACCTCAAGCTTTGTCATACTTACTCCAAATACTCGTTAGTAAAGCCGGTGTTCTCGGGAACGTTTTCATCAGAAAGCTTGTTGTCATTTATCCAATTATAAAAAGCGTTCCAGCGTGCCGGGTCAATATAGCCCCACTGCTCGACCTCTGCCTTGTACTGCTTTGACATGTATTCCTGGCTCTTTACAACCAGCTCTTTGTCAAGCTCAGGCGCGGCTTTGAGAAGGATCTCGGCTGATTCCTCAATATTTTCAATTGAATACTCATAGCCCTTTTTGAGAGCAGAAAGGAAGCTCTTTGCAGCCTCGGGATTTTGGCTCATCCAGTCTGTGTTTCCGGCAACGACCGGAGTATAATAATCAAAAACAGGGTCGATATCCTTAAATGCAAAGTAATCTGTTTCAAGGTCGGCAACCTCAGCGGCAATGCCTGCCCAACCGTAAAAGATCCAGATCGCGTCAACCGACTTGCTCTTGAGCGCGGAAACCTCGTCTGTAACAGTGCTTGGGATAAGCTCGACCTTGTCAAAGTCTCCGCCGTCCTTTTCAACCACCTGCTTTAGTGTAGCCTTTTCGATCGGCAGATCCCAGGTTGCGTACTTCTTGCCCTCAAGTCCCTTTGGTTTGTCGATACCCTCTCCCTTGCGCGAGATAATACCCGAGGTATTGTGCTGCAAAAGAGCCGCAACAGCCTTTATGGGCATTGCGTTTTCGCCGACGATCGCCGGAAGCATCGAATCCTGGAAGGTAACGCAAAACTGCGCCTTGCCCGAGCCGACAAGAGCCTCTGCGCCGTCCTCGGGCGGCTGAACGATCTCAACGTCAAGTCTGGCGTCAGCGAAGTAGCCCTTTTCCTGAGCAACATAAAGTCCGGTGTGATTTGTGTTTGGCGTCCAGTCAAGCACAAATGTGATCTTTGTTTTCTCTCCGCTTTTGTCGGATTCCATTGAGCTTTGAGCCGAAGCCTGAGAGGACGACTCCGTTGCCGAAGGCTCCTGATTTCCCGTTGACTGTGAACAGCCGGCAAAAGCCGCTGTGAGCATTGCAGCTGCAAGTGCAAGTGAAATTAACTTTTTCATACTTCCTCCATAAGCATTTTCGGGGGTTTATTGATTTGATTTTAGTCTCCCCCTGTATTTCCAAGGCATAAATTTCTTTTCCAAAACATTTACAAGTCCCATCAAAAGCAGGCTCAGCGCGGAGATCAAAAAAATCACCGCGAACATTTTGTCAAAGGAATAAGCCTTTTTTACCCTGGTCATATAAACTCCAAGTCCCTTGAAGCCGCCCAGCCATTCCGAGATTACCGCGCCCACAACGGCATATGAAACGGCGATTTTCAGTCCGGCAAAAAAGTGGCCCAGCGCGGACGGAAGCTTGACATATCTTAAAATCTGGGTCTTGCTCGCTCCCATTGAACGAAGCAGATTTATTGTATCGCTGTCAGCCGACCTGTAGCCGTCCAAAAGATTCACGGCGATCGGAAAGAAAACGATAATAATAATAAGTATTACCTTTGGCGCGGTTTCGTATCCGAACCAAAGCACCAGCAATGGCGCGATCGCCACGGTTGGCACGGTCTGCGTAAGTACAATAAGCGGATACAGCATTTTGTAGAGCAGGTTGAATCTGTCCATGAGCAAAGCCAGCACAAAGCCCAGCGCGATGCCCAACACAAGACCCAAAAAGGTTTCAAACAAGGTCACGCACGAATGGCTGAAAAGCAAAGGAAAATCCGTTACAAACGCCCTTCCCACATCGATCGGAGACGGAAGAAGGAATGACGGAACAATCCCCAGCGTGCAAACAAGCTGCCAAACCACAAGAATGATAATTACAGCACTGACCGGCAGGGCAAGCTTACTGATGGTGCTTTGTAACTTTCTTTTCAATTGTCAAAACATCTCCCTCGGGCTTATATGTAACCTTGATATACGCCAAAACAGACGGCGCACCGGCTCTGATGGCGATGTGCTGACACTCTTTTACGATATCCATAAGCTCATCGTAATCGCCCTCGATCGCGGTCTCAAAGGGACCCACATAGTAATTCAGTCCTGTGCTTTTGATATAGTCGATGACCTCATCAACTATACGAATAAGCTCTTCATCATTTTTTGCTTCCGGAAGAGTTTGGATAGCTACGCTTGCGTTCATAAAAGTTTCTCCTTTTTTACATAAAAAATAAATGCACTGCGACGCGCGCAGTGCATTAAGTAAGGCTGTATAACAAGCTTCCTACGTCGGCATTACCCGCATCAGGTTAAAGGGTTAAGGCAACACAGCCTACTCTCAGCCCGCTTTTGCGGACTCCCCTGCACTAATCATTTTACAACTATAACCATAATTTGTCAAGCTTTTTAGTCCGAGAAGAGAACTCGGCGGATAATCCAACACCGGTTGCCCGAAAATGCCTTCATCTAAAAATCACGTTTTTTGATCCGAGCAGAGAACTCGGCGTATTGTCAAATACCGGTTGCCCGAAAATGCCTTCATCTAAAAATCACGTTTTTAGGAAAGGGTCATAGAATACTTTTGATCCGAGAAGAAAACTCGGCGTATTGTCAAACATCGGTTGCCCGAAAATGCCTTCATCTAAAAATCACGTTTTTAGGAAAGGGGCATATTAAATATCCTTATTATTCGTTTCTTAAATATGAATTATTATCGAAAAAATGTCATCAAGATTTATTCTTCTTCCGTCCGTAAAAATCACAACACGCTCAAAGTCGTCGATTTTTCTTACGTTGCCGGTCGCGGTGACATAGTTTCCGCCTTCTTTTCTGAGATCAGGAACAAAATAAACAAAATCGGCAAGCAGCTTACCGTGCGAATGTTGAGCCAGAAACACAATTTTTTCTCCAAGCTCACGAAGCTCCTCCTCGCTAAGCTCGATTTTGCTGTCGGTCAGCCTTGCGGTTTCGTTTATTGCGGAATCGTAGCCTGTCAAAGCTGCAAACGGAGCGAACTGTGCGGCGCGGTCATGCGCCGACATCGGCTTGCGCGTTGTATTTTTCGGACGTTCAAGATTTATTATATCATCGTAATTATCCATTTTACGCCTTGTGACCGCCGATTTGACCGTTGCGCTCGATCGCGGTCGCTCCCTCCTTCAAATTCATCCCCTTTAAAACCGCGTTTTTTCCAAACCTTTTTTGAAGGGTTACAACGGCTTTTTGTATATTCTTTTCTTTTTTCAATTCCTCTTCCTTCTTAACAAAGCTGTCGTAGTCCGTAAACATATCCAGCTGCTCAGGCGTGTTTTGAACCTTGCTTTCATAAAGTATATTATTGGCGACAACGTACATTCTTCTAACAAGAAGTTCTCTGTCAACGATCCTGTCAAACAGCTTCATTGCCGCTTCAACGATCAGCGATGCAGAGGAAGTGTGTCTGCCGATATTTTGTGAGCCGTGAGCCTGTCCCGGCACCTTTCGTCCGTACCAGTCAACGGTGATTTTTCCTTTATACGCCGTACCTTTTTTTAAATTATCAACATCGTAGCCCACGGTCAAAACAAGCTGATTGGTCACAACTCCCTTGTCAACCAAATCCAGCACAAGCTGCTCTGTCATCTCTCTTACAACAAGCCGCGCTTTTTCAAAAGTATATGGCTGCGACAAAACCTGACCTGAGCTGATAGATCTATTCTCAGGAACATACGATTTTATATCCGATATCTCACAAGGCTCCCAGCCCCAGGCATGATCGATCAGCAGCTCGGCGTTCACTCCGAAAAGCCTGTATAACAGCTCGCTGTTCACAACCGAGCAACGCGCAACATCACCCATTGTGAACATTCCGTATTCGGCAAGCTTTTTTGAATACCCCTTGCCTATACGCCAAAAATCCGTTATAGGCTTATGCCCCCAAAGCTCTCTGCGGTATGACATTTCGTCAAGCTCCGCGATCCTCACTCCGTCCTTGTCGGCAACAATATGCTTTGCTCCGATATCCATTGCGATTTTTGCAAGATACAGATTTGTTCCTATCCCGGCGGTCGCGGTGATCCCCGTTTGAGCAAGCACATCTCTTATCATTTTGTCCGCAAGCTGCTTCGCGCTCATTTTGTAGGTTTTTAAATAATTTGTTGCGTCAATAAAAACCTCGTCAACCGAATAAACATGAATATCCTCAGGCGCAATATATTTGAGGTATATTTTATAGATTTGAGTGCTTATCTTCATATACTTAGCCATTTGCGGCTTTGCCACAATATAATCAAGCTCCATTTCTGGCTTTTGATTAAGGAACGAAGCAAAATGTGATTTTCCCGAAAAGCAGCCGCCGGGCGCGTGAACAAGGCGCATGGCGTTGACTTCCTTAACCCTTTGAACGACCTCAAAAAGCCTGGCTCTGCCGGGAATACCGTAAGCCTTCAGCGAGGGAGAAACGGCAAGACAGATCGTTTTTTCGGTTCTGCTTTCATCAGCAACGACCAGATTTGTATTGAGCGGATCAAGTCCTCTTTGGACGCACTCGACCGAGGCGTAAAAGGATTTTAAATCAATTGCAATATATTGTTTTTCAGCCATACCCTCACCTCGCTTTAATTTTCAGTCGATCCGTACAAACGGATTTGTCATATTATTCGGGCTGTATTTATTGTTCCCCGTCCCAGAATAAATCGTCAAGCGATTTACCAAGCGTGCGGCAAATCGCAATACACAGCTTGATCGTCGGGTTATAATCCCCTTTTTCGATAGCGTTGATAGTTTGCCTGCTGACTCCTACTTTGTCGGCAAGCTGCTGCTGAGAAAGGTCGAGCGCAGCACGAGCACTTTTCAGTTTAAGATTTTTCATTTACTTCTCCGCTCCGCGTTTCTCCAAAACGATTTTAATAACTGAGAGGATCCCCAAAGCCAAAAAGCATACCGAGGAAACTAAATAAATAAAGTTTTCTGTCAGCTCACCGTTTTGCCAAAGCGCTTCTCCTCTGATGATGTACAACAACAAATGCCCTAGGCCATTTATTCCAAACCAAAAAAAGAATATAATTGAATAAACATTTCGCTTTGTCGAATTAGAGAAATATGCGTCCTTCATAATACATAAAGCGATAAACAACAAAAATGATATAATGACACCGAGAAACATTTGGATCGCAGTATCAGCCCATCTAACTTCAAAGATATGCAATAATCCGCAAGCAGAGCAATAAATAAGCAAGAAGAAAAACGAGCTTTTATAAGCGGCGTTTCTTGCCAAAAGCTGACGTTCATCGTAATTTGCTGTTTTATTTCTGAAAAAACGAGCTATTGCAACAAACAAAATCAAAACAACCACAATGATAATCGGGATCAGAACATTTCCACTCATAAAAAACACTCCTTTAAATATCTTTACGAGCATATTGTATCATATTATTTTCAGTATGTCAAGTATATTTTACATAAAGTCGCAGATATTTTTATCATTCTGAATTAAAAATAAAAACCGCCAGGCAGGAGAGATCCTGCTTGACGGCTGTGACGATCAGATACAAATCAACTCAGATCAACTATCTGATTCATAAAAATCCAAACTCAACTATTTTTTTATAACGCATATGTCTTATCGCCATTCTGATAAGCTGCATAAATTTTTTCAAGCTCTTTGACCGCAGCTTCTTTTGTCGGATAGCTGTTTAAAACATCCGAATGTTGGTTGACGCTGCCGAAAATCGCGAACTTCTTGTCTTTTCCGTTTCCGAAATTGCGCTGAACGGTCAGACGGTTATATTCAGCGCACTTTGTTTTGTCTTTTGATAAAATAACCATTGTCATTTCCCTTTCCGTAACTTTAGAACTATATGAAATATAAAAGATGACTATAACCATAAAAATAGGAATAATAAAAAAAGGATAACCCAAAAAAGACACACCCTTCTATTCATAGATTTCGCTTTCTTTTTGCAATTGCTTCATATTTCGTCGCGCCTTGGCGGTCAGCATGATAGTATACGCGCACATACCGATATATATAGCTACGAATATAAAAAACAACACGCAGAAAACATCTAAAATGACCGGAGCCTCGGGAACGGTCATTTTTTCCCCAAGGATAAGGACGCAATCCAAAATGAGTAAAATTGACAATATGATAAAAACAATACTAAGAGTGCGAAAACGATGATATATTCTTTTTGCACTGTCGATTTTTTCGGGTGCTTCACAAACAAATTCGGGCGAGACTTCAGCCTTTTTACCTGTAAGATAAAGTATGTCGCCAAAACCGTCCATTGTATGCGGTATGGCTTGGTAACCGCACTGAGCAGCAAATGAAGAAATCTCCAAAATCTTCTCCTTTGCTGTAGCATGAAGTATCGTAAAATACTCATCCGGCTCGGTCTTTTCAAAGATGTAAAGGCAGCCGCCCTTGATATACACAAGCTTCCAGCCTTCCTTGTTCATCTTATTGATAAACTCAAGCTCCTTGTCAAGCGAAAAAAACAATTTAAATTTTTTGATATTTACATTATCCATAGTATCAGCCCCCCAAGATTTCTTCACCGTTTTTAACAAGCTCCCTGAGTCTTTTGAGCTCGGAGTTTAATGCACTTCTTCCATCCTCTGTTATGATATATTCCTTTTTGGACGGATCGCTTTTGTATTCCGCAATAAAGCCCTTTGAGAGCAGCGTGTTGATCGCTCCGTAGAGCGTGCCCGCGCCGATATTCACTCTGTCGTTTGTCAGCTTTTTCACATTCTGCATAATACCATAGCCGTGCATTGGCATAAGCAGTGACAGCAGAATGTAATAAACAGGCTCGGTCAGTGCGTTTTGTTTTGACATATTATCACCTCTGTTATCGTTCTCCGATATATCAGCTCATGTTATATCGTGTTCCGATATATCGTATGTTGTAATAACTATATCACCTTCCGATATATTTGTCAAGAGTTTTTCAAAAATATCAAAACCGCCAAGCAGGAAATTTCCCACTTGACGGCTGTTGCTATATTTCTGAAATAGAATTTTAATTCCATTCTCTCCTTATTATTTCAAGTTGCATATCTCCTCAAACACTGCCTGCATTCCGTTCATTCCGGGGATATGGGAACTGTTTGCTATTACTTTGCAGGTGAGATTTGGGTTTTCTGCTTTTTCAACAAAAGACATGATACTCTTGGTTTCGGTGACTAAATCGGTTTCTCCCTGCAAGATATGATAAGGCACAGATACGCCTTTCAAAGTATCACGCAGATCAAGCTTTGACAGTTCTGTTATCAGGCTTGTATTTTTCATATAACCGTTTTTTACAATTGCGATAAAGTCTTTGAATTTATAGTCCGGACTTGTCATGATTCCGCGAATCATTTCTCCGATTTTAGCTTTGGGTTCATTAGGATCGTTGTAGCCGTAGGTGTATTTTCGTATTGCACTGCTTAGCTTCAAAGCCGAGCTTTTATTAAATGCTTTGGAATCTGCGGCGGTTTTGATCTCGTCTTTTATTTTTTGGGGTGCTTTTGAATTCATTACCGCGTCTATGGCTTCTTGGCTTTGCATAAGCTGATAAAGCACCTGACCGTATGTTATCACTCCGTCGATCATTTCGGGAGAACGTTCACAAGCCATGGCAGACAGCACCGAGCCCCAAGACATTCCCAAAAGCCAAAGGGCATTTTTAGGAAATTTTCTTTTTATTTCCTTAATCAGATCGGCAGTCATGTTTACAAAATCATTAATGGAAATGTCATCGGGAAGCTTTGCGTTATTGATTCCGCAGCCGAATTGATCCCAAGACACAAGAATACAGTTATCGGTAAAATCGGGAAACAAGCCTCTTGCACCAACGCAAAACGGAATAGGCGTACCGGGACCGCCGTGCAGCGTTATAACAACGGGAAGATCATCGGATTTACCTTCTATAAGTACCTTCTGCGGATAACCGCCCAAAACGAACTCTTCAATCGTTGATATCTTGTTTGCTTCTATGACTGCTTTTCTTTTTTTATTCATCAAGCTTCCTCGTTTCAATTAGTTGTTTTTTGGTTTTTGTTTATATAAATTTTACCATAAATCATAAATATTAGCAATAGAAAAACCGCCAAGCAGGAAAATTCCCGCTTGACGGCTTGAATAATTATTTGGCTTCAAAACAAAATTGTACGTTCGTCGGAACCACCTTACTCCGAGAAGAATTCTTCTGAATGTTCTTCGTCAGATAAAACGATTTTATATTCATCCACTGTGCCGGTGATCGTAAACTTTATTTTGTTGTGGTTATCAACGTCAACGGTGAACTCGGCGTGACCGTCGGAGAAATCTTCGGTAATATCCTCGCGTATATCTGCCGATATCCAGCTTAAATATACTCTGTTTGATTTCTGAACGACCTTCGGTTCTTTCTCAGCAACACATATTTCAATATCTGAATTAGGGTCTATCGCATATTGACCGTCACCTTCGATCCCTTCTTTTATACCGTTTCCGTAATCAATAATAAGTTTCTGAGAACCAAACTCGCCGTTTTCGTCATACTTGTCGATCAGCCTTGCATTGTATTCGCCGCCGTTGACGGTTGCGGTCACAAGATGTTCTATCCAAGTCGCTCCCGTAGCGGCATAAACAACAGCATTGCTCGCTATCAATAAAATCATTATTGCCGCTGCAACATAGATCACTTTTCTGATGACATAGATTTTCTTTTTTGTTTTATTTTCAGTCATATTCTGCAACTTCATTATCAGCTCATCAGATGCGTGAACCTCGTCAAGCACGCTTTGGTAAAGCTCGTGTGTATTCTTATTATTCATATAGCCACGCCTCCCCAAGTTTATCCTTTAGCATTTTTCTTGCTCTCATCAGTCTTGTTTGCACATTACTCTCCGATATTCCGAGAACAGAGGCAATTTCATCACATTGATAGCTTTCGTAATAGTACAGATGTAAAACCATACTGTATTTTTCCGGAAGCTTCATAATCTCGGCAAAGATCTCATTTTTTTCAGAGTCTATGTACTCAGGCTCTTTATCCAGATCGTTGAAAGAAACAACTTTCTTTCGCCAAAAAGAACGCCAAAGCGATTTGCTTTCATTCGCTGCGACCCTGATAAGCCATTTTCTGATATGATCGTCGTTCTCAAAATCAGCTTCACTTTTCAGCAGCTTCATAAAAGTGTTCTGCGTGATATCCTCTGCGTCACTTTTATTCTTGCAAAAGCTCAATGCCGAACGGAATACAACATCAGCGTATTTATCAACTATTCTGTTGAATTCGGAAGAGTCCACAAACATCACTCCCATCTTAGGTATAAAACATAGAGTATTATACTTCATTTTTTTGTTCTTGAAAAGCTCTTCATTAATACAACGCTTTGAAATATAAAAATATCACAAAATTTTTTAAAAAAATTTAAAATGCCGCCAAGCAGGAAAATATCCCACTTGGCGGCATAAAATAATAATCAGCTATTTACAGCATTTGATTTGACTTTGTCGTTGATCGCCCGGATTTTTTTCTTCATAGCAAAGTACTGACTGAACCAGATGAAGAAATAGATAAAGAAGAAAATAGCGATATAGCCCGCTATACCCCAAAAGCTATGCGGCATCCAGTACATACAGTATGCAATTGGCAACATTGATACGGAAATGACAAGGCAGTGAATAACCGTTTTCTTCAAAAGGCTCCAGTTTTCCACTTCCCAAATAGCCGACGCTCCGCCGAAAGCAGCTCCGTATATCAGAGAGCATATTGTCTGAATGACAACTGCATTCAGTTCATTGCCGCAAAGAGCAGTCAGCTGCGGTACGACCGGATAATACTCTCCCTTGTTAATGATTACCGAAATGATAAGCGTGATAAAAAAGCTGATGCTCAAACCGATAGGCGCACCGATCAGGCAGCGTTTAATAATTTTCTTTTTCATAATTGACCTCCTATAAACCTAAGACCTGTTTGATTTTTGACACATAGCGTCTTGAAACATAAGTGGACGTATTGTCAGACAATGTAACGCAGATCGTACCGGACAAACTCAGATCAAAGTTGCGTACCTTTTTAAGATTGATGATCTCAGAGTTGGAAATGCGCACAAAGCTGTGCTTGGTCAGTTGTTCCTCAAGCTCGTATAATCTTTGTCTGAGTACATATTCTTTCTTGTTGACTGTGGCAAAAGTCTTGCCGCCCTCTGCATAAATACGGATAATGTCCTCCGGCGATAAGATCTCAGCTAAATCATTGTAAAAGCCGGTGATCACTTCAGGCGTTTTTGATGAAAGCGTGTTGAGTATATCTTTGATTTCATCAGTTACCTTGTCGGTAATGATAATCAACTTAGGCTCAACACAGTTTTCATCGATTTTGATTTCTACCTGCATTGTGTTTTCCTCCTTTGCTGAAAACAGTATATCACACACAGAGAATCAAATCTACTGTTTTTCAATAAGTGGTCGGTTTTTAAATATAAGTGGTCAACATATAAAATAGCAAGCCGCCAAGCAGGAATCATCCCGCTTGGCGGCGTTGATTATTATTCTAATAAGGAAATTTATTCTCGCACAAAGCGTGTCTATATAAGCAACATTCCAACAATACATTTTTGCGACACAACCGGCGATAGAGATTCTAATTCACTAATTTATTCTTTCATCGCTGCAAGTCTGATAAGTTCCCTGATATGAATGTCAACACTGTCCAAACACGGCAAAGCAGCGTTTGTATCACTAAGGAGCAACGGCAATTCAGTACAGCCAAGGATAACAGACTCTATACCATATTGAGTGCGCATCCTGTCTATAATGGCATTAAACTCCTGTAATGTCGATTTTTTCACGATACCTATCTCAAGCTCTTCTAAAATTCTTTTTGCGATAAGTTCTCTGTCCTCTTTGCACGGAACAAATACATCTATACCAACACTCATCAGATCCTTTTTCATATAATCCTGTTCCATTGTAAACATAGTACCCAGAAGTCCGACTTTTCTATATCCTCTACGTACAGCTTCATCACACACTGCCTTCGGAATACTGACAAGCGACACGTTAGTATTCTTTTCTATCTCGTCAAATACTATGTGCATCGTTCCGGCTGTGAGCGTAATGATCTCACAACCGGATTGTTTTAGCAGGTTTACCTTTTCAGAAAGATATGATGAAAGCACTCCATATTTTCCGCCTGAAACATAGTCCCATGCTTTCCGAAAATTGACGCTTTCAATGGCAATATCCGGCATTTCTTTTCCGCCAGTAAGATAATCAATTCTTGAATTCAATTCCTTATAATACATCAGCGTTGACTCAGGTCCCGTTCCGCCGACTAAACCTATTTTTTTCATATTTACCTCTGAAGAGTCGTTATTATTCAAAAACATCACATTCCTTATTGCTGTTCCAAAAATACTCTATATCGAAAGCGATTTGTTTAGCTTTTTCAATTCCAAACAAATCGCTGATAAAACCGAGCGACATATCCATCCCTGCGGAAACGCCCGAAGAAGTATAATACTTTTCATCAACAACCCAGCGTGCTTTTTTGATCCAATTGACATTTTGAGAAATGGATCTCACCCAATCAAACGCTTTCTTGTTCGAGGTAGCGTTTCGTTTGTCAAGTACGCCTGATTTAGCTAACAATGCCGATCCCGTACAAATTGATAGCACGTTTTCTGCTCTATCACAAAGATTTCGCAATGTTTTGATAAACAATTCATTCGACACAAGACTTCTTGTTCCCTGACCGCCGGGAACAACTACAATGCTGTTTGGAGCGATTCCAGTTATTGATTCAGTTTGAGTGTAGAAGCCTTGTTTGCTTTTAATCATTCCGCCTGATAAGGAAATGTAATGCAATTTTACCTTTTCAATTCGTGATAAGATTTCAACCGGACCAAAAACATCAAGCGTTTCAAAATCTTCAAATAAAAGAAAGTATATATCCATGAAGAGTACCGCCTTGGAGGTTTTACAAATAATTTCTCATTATAATTTGAACTGCATAAAGTTATTGTTTTTCTCAAAGCCAAAATCAGAGTATAACAGAACACCCATATCGGAAGCGGTGATTTGAACGGTGCCGCACCCCTGTTTTCGGGCTTCGACAACTACCTTTGAAAGCAATGTCTTTGCGATACCTTTCCTTCGATAGGCTTTATCTGTAAACATACTTGACAACAGTCCGATTTTACCGCTTGGGCAACCGAAATACGGCGGCTTTTCCACGATAGACATTCCGCTTGTGCCGATAATCCTATCGTTATCTAAAGCAAGCCACGAGATAAACGTACCGTCTGACAAATGACGAAGATAATAATCTCTTAAAGTAGGCTCAAGGTCAATTTCATCCTTTGCACCTTCCTCACGCAGTTGATGAATGCGCATTTTAATGAATGTATCAAGATCATTTTCTGTTAGTTTTCTGTATGTAATGGTCATCATCTCACCTAAATAATTCTGTTATCTCCGCTAAATTATTGACTATATAATCGGGTTGTTCTTCTACTGTTTTCGGCTCTGCGTAACTGCCGAACCCTTGTTTGATCCACACGGTTGTCATTCCGATTTTGTTAGCCGGGATAATATCGTTGTCGATTCTGTCGCCGACCATTAAGCAATTTGGAAAATCCGCAAATCGGGCTTTGCTACGCCCTCCTCGGCAGAGGCGATAACAAGATTAATGTATTGATGTACATTGAAATCCATTAATCTTTGCTCAGTTCCGAAATCCTGATTTGCTATTATCCCGATTTTATATTTTTGGCTGAGCCTTTGCAATAATTCTTTTGTTTCGGGGTACAGGACTTCTAAATCATGACGCCACGCAGGAACCTTCACTCCGTAATCTTTTGCTACCGACATAATCGGTCTTGGGTCAGTTTGAGCACGCTGTATAACCTTTGCGACAAACTCATTTTTGTCGATATTATTACTTTGCGTTATTTCCTCGATTCTGTTTTCATAGACTGCGCTTTCGTCAACCAACGTTGAGCCTATATCAAAGAAAATCCATTTCGGTTTATTCATATAGTATTATTTCAACCTTCCATAAGCATTTCTTATTACCCCACCCGAAAGAATATACTTTTTCATATTTCTTTGCAAAGAGGTATTTTCGGGAAGCATAGCATAATCAGTTGATTTTGTATTATACAACCATTCGATAAAATCTGTCCCGATTTCACCCTCGTTGAAGATCTCAAATCGGTTTTGAAAGCTAAGTATATTTGAGCTATCTTTTAGCATTTTCCTTAACTGTTTATCCAAAAGCCAAGAGTGACAACGATATTCAGCATTTGACAGTTCACGATAATATGCAGCGAAAAAGTGCTTTGCACTGGCTAAAGAGTCATCAATAGCAAAAGGTGAGAAGTCAACGTTCGACGGAATATGAATTCCAATGACAATATCATCGCCAATATGCTTCATTTCATATTCTAACTCACCGATTCTGAACAGGTGACATCCTGCCTGACGAGTCGTCCACCAATAGCGGTCAAAAAACAGCTTACCTGTCATTTTATAGGTTTCGTCAATAAAGCGAGGATAACACTTCATTGTGGCGAAGTAAATCTCATCGCTGATACCTTTTTCTCTGTAAATATCGTACACATCCACAGATGCTTTCAGCATACAGGCAAGGATCTTTATATTATCGGTATCCTCGCCGAGTATTGTTTGAAGCTCTGCCAATGCATCAGACATCTTTTCGTAATTCTGAAAATCTCTTAATTGATTGGTCACTGTTGAAAAATCAAAATCATTTGCAAACTCAATTACGCAAGATTTGATTTCGGGTTGCAGATTGATTTTATCACATAAGGTTAAAATATTCATATTCTTCATCTTTCAAATGAATGTATCAAAAATCATATTATCATTTTACCACGAATCCGAAAATATGGCAATAGAAACCGCCGCCAAGCAGGAGATTATCCCACTTGACGGCTGTACTTATAATTCTAATTTAGAAGTGTAATGGTGCGAAGTCGTTTATCCTCGTTTGGTGCGAAGTCGTCTATCCGCAGTGTTCTCCCGTCCTTCGCCTTCGTTCACCCTCCGCTCGCCACCTTCCCGCACGCTATCGCGGCTTAGAAGACGGCTCGCTTCGGTTCCTTCTCTTTCCCTCATTACCCTCTCTCCTTAGTCTAATTCCCTTAATATTCGCCATTTATTCTTCTCTCTTCTTCTCTCTTCTTCTTTTTTCTTCTCTTTTCTTCTCTTTTCTTCTTCTCTTCTCTTTTTCTCTTCTTTTCTCATTTTTTCTTCGTTTTTCTCCTATTTCCTATAGAGGGAGATACGAGTACGAGAGAAAGACGGGACTTTAACTTACCGAATTTCTGAAATGTAATCAGGCTTTCAGAGCACGAAAAAAAGCCTTAGCCAAAGGTGCGCCACTTTGCGGCATCCATTGGCACAAGGCTTTTACTTATGTTGTTGTTTGTCCGTCTTTCTCCTGGATAGATTCTGAATTTGACCCCGCTATGAAGGGATATAACTTAGGTCGATTCGGAATCTCAACCCCGCAATAAAGGGATATAACTTAGGCTCCGAGGATACTTCAGTTCGCATCATTTGGAGTTTTTGAGGTTAACCGAGAGTGAATGAGGACAAGAAGTTTATTCCCACTCTATCGTTGCACAAGGCTTTGGTGTGAGGTCATAGAGTACTCTGTTTACGTTTTCTACTTCAGCTGTGATCCTTGCGGTAATGTGTTCGAGGAGCTCGAACGGAACGTTCTCAACAGTTGCTGTCATTGCGTCTGTTGTGTTGACCGCACGAATTATTACCGGATAGGCAAAGGTGCGCTTGCCGTCCTTTACGCCGACTGATTTAAAGTCCGGAACAGCGGTAAAATACTGCCAAACCTTGCCCTCCAAGCCGTTCTTGGCAAATTCTTTGCGGAGGATCGCGTCGCTCTCGCGAACTGCTTCGAGCCTGTCTCTTGTAATCGCGCCAAGGCAGCGAACGCCGAGACCCGGTCCGGGGAACGGCTGACGGAATACCATATTGTCCGGCAAGCCGAGAGCTTTGCCGACAACTCTTACCTCGTCCTTAAAGAGAAGCTTGACCGGCTCAACAAGCTCAAACTGCAAGTCCTCGGGAAGTCCTCCAACATTGTGGTGCGCCTTTACGCCGTCACTTTCGAGAATGTCGGGGTAAATTGTGCCCTGAGCCAAAAATTCAATGCCGTCGAGCTTTCTTGCCTCTTCTTCAAAAACGCGAATGAACTCTGCACCAATGATCTTTCTCTTCTTTTCAGGCTCTGCAACGTTTGCGAGCTTGTCCAAAAAGCGGTCAACCGCGTCAACATAAACGAGGTTGGCGTTCATCTGGTTGCGGAACACCTCAACAACCTGCTCAGGCTCGCCCTTGCGCAAAAGTCCGTGATTTACGTGAACGCAAACCAATTGCTGACCGATCGCTTTGATCAAAAGCGCGGCAACAACCGAGCTGTCAACTCCGCCGGAAAGCGCGAGAAGCACCTTTTTGTCGCCGATTTGTTCTCTGAGCTCCTTGACCTGCTCGTCAATAAAGGCATTTGCAAGCTCGGGAGTAGTGATTCTTTCCATGGTTTCGGGTCTGACATTTCCCTGCATACTGATTCCTCCTAGGTATTTTGATGATATACTATTATAAAGTATTTATTGGCGAAAATCAAGTTTTTTCGGGGTTTTTGTATAATATAATTACGGATCAAAAAAGACCTTGCGGGATTTCTCCTGCAAGGTCTGATTTGTGTTTGCCCAGAATGGGCAGCAACTTGGTGGTGAAAGTCCACTACACGCTTGGCAGTAGGAAGTGTTAGCTGAGGGCAAGGGTGTCCGTTGTGAAGCGGAATCTGAAGTAAGCCTAAGGCAAACTCTCGGTCTGACGAACAGAAATCGCATATAAGGCATACGCGGGGCGGACGAGTCTGCCTAACAAGACAAAGTCCCATACTGCCCGAACCCCGTGGTGTAAATGCGGCGGATATATGAGAGGATGGTTGCTGTTCTTAACTGGGGAGGTCTTGCAGCTGTGACGAAGGACAGAAAGATTGACACCCGTCAAACCCGTGCAGTGATGTACGGCTGGGCTGCAAGAAGTCAGCAGAGGTCATAGTACCGAAAAAAATTCGGGAAGGACCGAACAATAGTAGTCTTGGAAACGAAGGAGGAAAGAGCAATGCAAAGACCACAGAAAACGGCGCAAGCCGGCTGTCCCTGTGAGGGTATGGTGGAAACAGAGAGTAACAGGGAAGCGTGCAGTATTGTTTTGACTGAAACGGACAGAAGAGACGGTGCAGAGGATTTGCTGGAAAGGATACTTGACAGAAATAATCTGAACAAGGCATACCTGAAAGTAAAGAGAAACGGAGGCTCGGCGGGAGTAGACGGAATGACGGTCGGCGAAATGCTGCCATACCTAAAGGAACACCGCGAGGAGTTACTGACCGCATTAAGAAACGGTTGGTACAAGCCGCAGGCAGTACGCAGGGTAGAAATAC
>OMZU01000001.1 GCA_900315605.1 uncultured Eubacteriales bacterium
AAAGCCTGCCTTTCGGCTGCTTCACGCCAAATCTACACTGTCATTTTAAAGTTGTTCATCTTAGCGTACGCAAAATAAGTTTTTGCACAGTCTGAATGTCTGAATCTGAGCAAAGCGAGTCCGATGCTGCTCAATATGATACCCATTACGGAGGAATACCTATAACTGTGAATGATTTGCTGAATGTGATTTGGCTCACAGGCGCAGTTGTGACCGCAGCGATCCTTATCATATCTAATCTGCGATTTTATTTGGCACTTCGCAAGCGGCGCAAGCTGTTGGAGATCGAATGTCCGGTGCGCGTTTATTCCGTCGAAAATCTCTCATCCTCCTGCCTGTTCAGAAACGCGATCTACGTCACGGCAGAAACGGCAGCAGACGAAGCTCAACTGAGATATGTCATCGAACACGAATTAAGTCACAACCGTCACGGCGACCTGTTTTGGACTTTCATGCGCTGCGTTGTACTTACTATCCACTGGTTCAACCCGTTGGTGTGGTTGGCAGCAGAGATGTCGCGCCAGGACTGCGAGCTGTGCGCCGACGCAGGTGCGCTCAAAGTATTGGGTGAGGGAAAAAGCGTGGAATACGGATCAGCCTTGATACAGCTTTCGGTCAGCCCCGTGCTGAAATCATCATTACTTTACGCAACGACCACAATGAGCAGCGGAAAAAGGTCGCTCAAAGAACGCATAACGATGATCGCACATCAACCGCGCAAGACTGCCATGGTCTCAATATCGGTCATTCTGATAATAGTTATTGCAATTGGGGCTGCACTCGTAGATAGTGATGGACGGTATCATTTTTCAATGTCCGAAAACGACATCTCCGAACTGGATATAGATTCCATTCTTTCTAACATCAGCAAAGCTAAAAAGCTGGATGACACATCCGAAATATTGACTTATGGATCTCCTATAATTGCTAATTTTGACCCAAATTTTAATTGGAGTGATTTTTCTGCTATAATTTCGTTTTACTATACGAAAAATCAAAAAACATATCATTCTGAGTTGAATATTTACGGTGGCAATAATAAATATAGTATCCCTAAATATGAAGATCTTTATTATGAGTATCCTATCTATGAGGGATATAAATGGTCAGAAAACGAAGAAGCTCATAAGCTGCGGGATTTGTTAAATGCATTGAAGTATCTTCCCAAAGAGGAAATCAAAAAACTGGCGCCGAATGCAGACCATTATCAAGTAGATTTGCAAAGTAACATACCGCCGAATAACGAAGATCACGTTATTAACTATAACAAAGATGGTGTAACAAACACGGATGGATCAAAAATCCATCTAACCATATGGTCTATGAAACGTGACAAGCAACATAATAATGGTTACATCTCGAATGGTCAAAATTTAATCCACGCCTATTACGTAGAATAGGTGAAAAGCAAGACAAACAGCATGATAATATTTTTCTGTTCATTATTAGATAACAGCAGGGCGCGCATGGAAAATTCCGTGCGCGCCCTAAAACGTTTTTATCTTTTATAAATCAAAAATCCATATTCGGATATTCGTCGTGAGGATTATATCTTACGCCATAGTAACGAGTTTCAAAGTGCAGATGTGCTCCGGTTGACCAGCCTGTTGAGCCGACAAAGCCGATAACCTGTCCCTGAGAAACAGTCTGTCCGGTGGAAACGATTCCGTTGGTCAGGTGGGCGTAAAGCGTGCTCTTGCCGTTGCCGTGGTCAATAACCACGTAGTTACCAAAGCCGCCGTTACAGCCGCAGCTGCCGTCCTTTCCGTAGTTGTGCGGACAAGAATTGTATGTATCAATAACCGTGCCGCTCTGAGCAGCCACAACGACCTGTCCCATGATTCCGCTGCCGGTGATATCGATAGCACCGTGGTTATAAGAGCCTCTGTCCTCATTCCACTTTGAAATTACCCAGTAATAGCCCGGAGCAGGCCAAACATAGCCTGATGACGGGATCGACGGAGTGTAGCTGCTGTCGGATGAATCATCGGACTCGGAGCTTTCAGCAGGCTGGGTCTCCTCGGGTTCATCCTCCGGCTCTGTTGGTTTTTCTTCGGATTTCCTGGAGCTTTGCTCCGCAGCCTTAGCTCTTTCGGCAGCGATCGTTTCCGCCACCTTTTGAGCCTCAAGAGCCGCCTTTTGACGCTGAGCCTCATAATAAGCGGCAATTTTTGATTCTGCGTCCGCGCTTTCGATAGCCGCTCCTTCGATTGCCTTTTTAGCGTCCTCGCTTGATTCGTAAAGACCTCTCAAAAATTCTTCGTTTTCATCAAGCAAATCGTTGAGCTCCTGCTGATCCTCCTGGAGCGTGGTTTGCTTTTCCTCAAGCTCGTCCTTGTCGGTTTCGAGCTCCTCCTTTTGGACGGAGATTTTTGAAAGCTGGTCGTTTATATCATCGATCAATTCCTTGTCATAGGTAGAAAGAGTGTGTACAAGGGTCATTTTGTCAACGAAATCAGAGAAATCCTTCGCTCCCAAAATGATTTCAAGATCGCTCGCGCTTCCCGACATATAAATAGTTCTCAGTCTGCCGCATAGCGCGTCAAGCTGGCTTTCGATCGCCTTGTTTGCCTCGTTGATCTCGCCCTGCTTGGTCGTGATGTTTGAATTGAGCTCCTGGATCGAGCCGCCGGTCAGGGCGATTTTTTCATCAAGGGTGCCGATTTTTCCGATCAAAGCCTGGCTGTACGCCTCTTTGTCCTTGATGTCCGCCTTTGTCTTGTCAAGCTCCGCCTGATACTGCGCGCTTTTTGCTTCAAGCTCACTGAGCTTTTTCTTCAAATCGTCGATATTATCTTCTGCGCCCACTGCTGCCGACGAAACCGGAAGCATAATCATACAAACGCTCAGCATTGCGCAGAGGATACGTTTTAGCTTTTTCATAACTATCAAACTCCTTTTGGGCTTACCAACCCAGAATCTCGTTTCCTTCCATCTTTAGGTACTTACGTATTGAAATAAAGCCGCCGAAGAAGCCCACAACAACGCCCGCAATTACGAACGCTATTGCGATCGGGATCAGCACGCTTGAGAACGGAATGAAGTTGAGCGGAAGGTTTGTGCTCTCAACTACAGCGATAACCGCCTCATAAAGTGCATACAGCGCGCCGGTCGCCAAGGCTGCCGAGATAAGGCCGATCGCCATACCTTCAACCAAAAACGGCATTCGTACAAACATATTTGTTGCGCCGACCGACTTCATGATGCTGATCTCAAAGCGGCGCGAATACATTGTCGCGCGGATAGTATTTGCTATAATAAAAATAGAAATAATTACCAGCGCAAGAACAATGCCAAAGGAGATCATGTTCACAAGATGGCTGAGCTTTGTGAGCTTGTCCGCAAATGCGGAACGGTTTACGATAGTGCTCACACCTTCGATTTTCTGGATCTGCTCAACCGTGTTTTCATAAAGCGACAAATCGTCCATAACAACAATAAAAGCGTCGGGAAGCGGATTTCTCTGCTCGATTTGAGCAAACAGCTCGTCGCCCAACTGTTCTTTGTATTTTTTGAACGCCTCATCGCGCGAATAAAAGGTCGCCGACTGAACGTTGTCGATCTTTTCAATGTCTTTTCCTATATAAACAGCCTCAAGCTGAGAATATCCGTCTTTAATATAAACCGTGGTCTCGTTGTTCTGACCAACAGATTCAACCATGTCAGAAACGTTTCGCGACAAAAGCGTTGCCGCACCGGTCAGAACAAGGCAACTTACGAGCACGCAAATAGAGGCGATACTCATAATTCGGTTGCTCCAAACGTTTCTGAAGCCCTCTTTTACAAGGTAACCAAAGCCTTTCATAAAACTATCCTTTCAATTCTAATCAGGGATTCACATTCGCATTGCCGTACAGATCCGAAATATCCACCTCGGCAGCCTCGCCAAAGTCATAGTCATAATCTGAGGCAGCTTCGCCAAAATCATAATCGGAATCATCCTCGGCAACGTCGTCGGAATAAAGCTCGTCAATGCCTATATCGTCGCTTGGGTCATAGGTCTCCTGCTTTGTGTCGCTTATAACCCTTCCGCTGTCGATCTGGATGACCCTGTGGTGGAACTCGCGCACTAGCTCGTGCTCGTGGGTAACGACCAAAATTGTGGTTCCCATTGCGTTGATCTCATTGAGCAATTCAAGGATCTCATACGAAAGCTCAGGGTCAACATTACCCGTAGGCTCGTCGGCAATAATTATTTCGGGATTGTTCACAAGAGCCCTTGCAAGGCTTACGCGCTGCTGCTCGCCGCCCGAAAGCTCGCTCGGCTTGTTTTTCATTTTATCTGCAAGACCGACCAGCTCAAGCACATAGGGCACGCGCTTTTTGATGACGCTGCTGCTCTCTCCCACGGCTCTCATGGCAAAGGCAACGTTATCAAAAACGTTCATTTTTTCGATCAGTCTGAAATCCTGGAAAACTATTCCCATATGGCGGCGAAGATAAGGGACCTGGCTGCGTCTCATGCGCGAAAGCTTGTTGCCGTTGATGGTGATCTCGCCATTTGACGGCGTTTCTTCGTGCATGATAAGCTTGAGAAAGGTACTCTTGCCCGCGCCTGACGCACCCACAATAAAAACAAATTCTCCCTTGTCGATATGCAGAGTAACGTCATAAAGCGCGTGTGTGCCGTTGGGATATGTTTTTGACACGTTATCAAAATCAATCATAATTTCACCTTAGTTTTTCGTCAGATTTTTCGTCAGTCCGGACAAAATCACGGAAAGCTGTTGCAAAGCCCTGCCGAAACTTTTGGGGCAAGCTGACAAAATAATACTCTTTCAGAGCGTGCGCCGCAAATCGTGCGGTACGCCTGTTTGTGTTAAAGACGAAAATTTTGCCCCACAGAAAATAACGCCCTGAACACAAATATTTTGTTTTTGTGTTCAGGAACGGTATTTATAATTTATCAGAATTTTGTCGGGCTGGCGTTAAGGTATTTCTTGACCATCAAAGCTACCTTAAACACGATAGCGTCCTCAAATTCTCTCAGGTCGAGTCCGGTCAGCTTCTTGATTTTTTCAAGTCTGTAAACCAGCGTGTTGCGGTGAACGAACAGCTTACGCGAGGTTTCCGAAACGTTGAGGTTGTTCTCAAAGAAACGCTGGATAGTAAAGAGAGTTTCCTGGTCAAGACTCTCAATTGAGCCGCGCTTGAAAACTTCTTTCAGGAACATCTTGCACAGCGTTGTAGGAAGCTGATAAATAAGTCTCGCGATACCGAGGTTGTCGTAGCTTACAATGGTGCGGTCTGTGTCAAACACCTTTGCGACCTCAAGCGCAGACTGCGCTTCCTTAAAGGAGCGCGCGAGATCCTTGATTCCGGTAACAGTAGTACCTATACCAACAACGCAGTGGGTGTAGAACTCGCTTGAGAGCGTGTCCGCAATAGAGCTTGCAAGCTTTTCAAGGTCGCGGCCGTCGGTGTCGGGCTTGACCTCCTTGACAAGCGCGATCTCTTCTTCGTTGATATTGATAACAAAGTCCTTTGTCTTGTCGGGGAAAAGGTTTTGAACGATATCATAAGCCGAAACGTCGGTCTTTGTGATGATCTTGATCAAAAGACAAACGCGCGAAACCTCGCTGTTAAAATGAAGCTCTCTTGCCTTTAGATAAATATCGCCCGGAAGAATGTTATCGAGAATAACGTTCTTAATAAAGTTTGAGCGGTCGTATTTTTCGTCGTAATACTGCTTGATGCTGGCAAAAGATACCGAAAGCAGCTGAGCGTATTTTTGAGCATACTCGTCTGTTCCCTGAACAAAAACAGCGTAGTCATACTTTGCGCTGCTGCCAAACGACTTGTAGGTGTATCCGTTAATAACAAAGGGCGCGGTGGAGCTCAGAGTTTCGGAATTAACGCTTTCGTTTACTTCTCCGATTTTTCCAAGCTCAGAGCAAGCGATAACAACTGAAGTTTCGTCGATAACGCCGATAGTCCTGTCAATAGCATCCTTCATCTGATGAACAATACCCTGAAATAACCTATTAGACATAGAAATTAACCTCTTTTCTCTGCATATAATCAAAAAAAATGTAAGTCTAAACACGTAACAAATCTTCTTATATACATATTACACAAAAACGAGAAAAAAATCAACCTCTATTTACAAATTTCCTGTAATTTTTTTATAGAAAATGCATAAGCCACAGGGTTATATTTCTAACAAAGAAAAACAACTGACAATTCTTCCCTTTGTAGATTTTATTATAACACGCAAATGTGTTGATAATGTGACAAAACTGTAATTTTTTTAATTTTTTTATTATTTTTTCTTTAATTATTATCCTCTTAAAAAAGTTATGTGAAGATTTGGCACTGAAATCCATTCTCACAAAGTATTATTTGCAAATAATTTCACAAAAAGACTCACGATCATAAATCGACCGTGAGTCTGTTGATTTATTATTATTTAAAAAATCAGTTTGTGATCGTCTGCTCTGTGTCCTTGTCAAAGATATGGATCTTGTCAAGGTTGAACGCGATCTCGATAGTGTCGCCCGGCTGAGCGGTCGAGGTAGGCTCAACTCTCGCAGTGATCGGAACGCCGCCGATATTAACATAAAGGAAGATCTCTGCGCCCATAAGCTCGGTAACGTCAACATTAGCCTGAAGCTTGCAGGGAGACTTCTGGAGCTCTTCGGGCTCGTCGTGAACATGCTCGGGACGAATACCGAATACAACTTCCTTGCCAACATACGGATCAAGCTTGCCGCCCTCGCACTTGTCGGCAGGAACCGGGATCTTGTATTTATCAAAATTAAGAGTATATTTTGAACCATCCTTGCCAACAGTTGCGTTGATAAAGTTCATCTGAGGTGAGCCGATAAAGCCGGCAACGAACATATTGCAAGGCATATCATAGAGGTGCTGAGGAGTATCAACCTGCTGAATGAAGCCGTCCTTCATAACAACGATCCTGGTACCCATTGTCATAGCCTCTGTCTGGTCATGGGTTACGTAAATAAAGGTTGTGCCGAGTCTCTGATAAAGCTTTGAAATCTCGGTACGCATCTGAGCACGGAGCTTTGCGTCGAGGTTTGAAAGCGGCTCGTCAAGAAGGAATACCTTTGGATCACGAACGATGGCACGGCCCAGCGCAACACGCTGTCTCTGACCACCCGACAAAGCCTTTGGCTTTCTGTCAAGATACTGCTCAATACCGAGGATCCTTGCTGCCTCTTCAACTCTGCGTTTGATTTCTTCCTTTGGCATTTTTCTGAGCTTCAGACCAAACGCCATATTATCATAAACAGTCATATGAGGATAGAGCGCGTAGTTCTGGAAAACCATCGCAATGTCTCTGTCCTTTGGGGCAACGTCGTTAGCAAGCTTGTCGCCGATATAGAGCTCGCCCTTTGAGATATCCTCAAGTCCGGCGATCATTCTGAGTGTAGTAGATTTTCCGCATCCGGAAGGACCTACAAGAATAATAAACTCCTTGTCTTCGATCTCCAAATTGAAATCGGTAACGGCAACTACTCCGCCGTCATAAATTTTGTACACATGCTGTAATGATACATTTGCCATACTAATTAAACCTCCAATAATCCAATAAAGTCAAGCTTTATTACGTGATAATAATATACCACTTCAAAGATTTTTTTACTATACCGATTTTAACTAAATATTTACCCCCGAATTTATGAAATTTCGATACACAATAAAAATTCACTTTGAATTTTAGTGTATTTTGCCCATAAAAATCAGCTCTTTGTCTAAATTTGTCAGTTTTTTACAGCTTCCTGTGGGCAATTTGCTATCTAAATACAAATTTCCTATTGATATTCGTTGAAGGTGCACAACTTTAACGGAACAGGAAAGGAACATTTTTTTGACCTGATGGTATTTTCCCTCGCAAATTGTCACCCTTGCTTTACATTTGTCGAGCCTTTCAAGCTTTGCAGGCAGACATTTTGTTCCGTCGGCAAAAATTATACCGTTTTCAAAGCTTCTTATCATGGGATCGGTTATTTCTCCGTCAAGCTCCGCAATATATTGCTTGTCCACGTGCTTCTTGGGCGAGAGCATTTTGTGCGCAAAATCTCCGTCGTTAGTGATAATCAGCAGTCCCTCTGTGTCTTTGTCAAGCCGCCCGGCAGGAAACAGCCCTCTGCGCCTTAATTCGGGCGGCAAAATGTCGAGCACCGTCTTGTCGATGTTGTCTTTTGTCGCACAAACGACCCCGGCAGGCTTATTCATCATTATATATATGAATTTGTCCGTGCCAATTGGCTTGCCGTCCACGGTGATCTCGGCTTTTTCGGGGTCAAGCTTTTGCTCGGGCTTTTTGCATATCTCACCGTCAACCGTCACACGGCCGCTCTTTATCAGAGCATGAACCTCTTTTCGGCTGCCCAGCCCCTGAGAAGCCAGGCTTTTGTCAAGTCTTTCCATAATCCGTCAGCGGCAAATTTTCATCGCCGTATTCTCCGTTTGTAATGTGCGCGCCGATAACCTTATCCTTAGCGACCAGCAAAACAGCAAACCGCACGTCGCTGTTCAAAAGCTCCGCAGTGACCTTTTCGGCGCGTTTTCCCCTGTAGGGGGCAAGGTCAAGTCCGTTTTCTCCTTGAAGCTCATTGTATTTTTCGTATATAGGATCAAACTCGTTTGGGATCAAAACATATTCTTCCGTCGCGCTGTCAAAATCCGCAGCCATTCCGAATTTTGTCAAAAAATCCCGGCAAACCGCAGCAGTCTCGGAAGAAACGGCAAACGCCTCTCCTCTTCCTAGCTGAGCGACCTCATCTGCGCCCGGTGATCCTTCGCCGCCGGTCGCAAAAATCACAGCACACAAAACGGCGATCAACAAAGCTGCCGGGATAATTATTATAAATCTTTTTTTAACAACAAACATAAGCTCACCCAAAACTCACGCAAAATGCGTTTATCGGTAGATTTTATGCCCGAAAAATCAAAAATATGTCAGCCAAGCAAGGGCAGGATATCCTGCGGCGAATCCGCAAAAGCGACCGCACCCTCGCGCTCCATAGGCTCAACCGCGCCGTAGCCGTATTTTACGCCGATAAAATCAACTCCGCAGAGCCTCGCGCCCTTTGCGTCAAACCAGGTGTCGCCCAGCATAACAACGCTTTGGCGGTCATTCTCCATGCTTCCGCCCAAAGCGCGGACAGCATAGGGGATCATGTCCTTTTTGTCCTTGCGGCTGCCGTCCAGATTAGAACCGCACACGGCGTCAAAGCAGTCCGCAAGTCCCAGGATATCAATTATCTCAACCGCAAAGCCCTCAAATTTTGAGGTGCAAAGCGCGGTTTTCGCGCCTCCTGCCTTTAAAGCGACCAAGACCTCTTCGATACCGTCATAGGCGCGGTTCAAAAATTTTCCTTTTTTATTATAATACTGCCTGTACAGCTCGGCTCCACGCTCGGCGGTCTCGGGGTCAAGCCCCACAAGTCTGATAAAGGTGTCGATCAGCGGCGGTCCGATATACAGCGTGTAATCGTCAAGATCCGGCATTTTTGCGCCGAGTGTGTTTATCGCGTATTCAAGCGATTTTCTGATGCCCTCCGCACTCTCGCTCACCGTGCCGTCAAGGTCAAAAAGAATGTATTTATACTTAGCCATCGAGCTTACCGTCCGCCTTTGCCTGGAATTTTTCAGCGTTCACGCTCACCCTTGTATGCGTTCCGTGAGCGATCTCACCGCAGGGGTCCGAGGCTGAAACGTCAAAACAAAACGATCTGCCGTTGTTCTCGGTCAGCACGGCGGTCGCGCTGATCTCCGCACCGATAGGCGTGGGACTGATGTGCTCAATCGAAATCATCGTGCCCACCGTTGTAAGCTCGTCGCTGCCGAGAATATTCTGCGCAAGCTCCGCTGCGGCGTTTTCCATAAGCGCGACCACAGCAGGCGTTGCAAGCACCATAAGGCTGCCGCTGCCCATTGCACAAGCAAGGTTTTCCTCCTCGACCCTGAGCTTTTTTGTTAGAGAAAGCTTTTCCAAAATCATCACCCCAAAATATAATCTGTAATAATGATACTATATTCAAAGCAAAATAGCAAGGATAAAACTGTTTATCTACGTAAATCAGTTTTATATTATTCGAGTTTCTCATAACGTTGTATGGGGATCATTGTTTGTGCGACCTAAATCCATTCCGTTTCCTCAAAATAACATAATGGATTCAGAAAATCGGAAAACCGCCTGCAAAAGCAAGCGGTTTTATAATTTATATAATGTATTTTATGTTCTTTGAACAGGAATAAATTCTTCCAGTTGGTCGGCGATGTCATATGGTTTTGACACAGGACATTTATATTTAGCTTCCGCACTTTCAATATATACATTTTCGCTGTCAACCTTAAGATTTGTAATCTGATTAAATGTTAGATTGAAAGGCATTTTCTGAACACACGTACGAGAACAGCCCTGTCCGTATATCCCGCTTTCTGTTACGCATAAATACGATGAGCGAACATTATTAGCCTTGATTGTCATGATTATAATAATAAAAGCGTCTGTTATTGCTGCAATAATTAATAATATCCTTACAAAATCTCTTTCGGAGCTATATAAAGATTTCCGGAATATTTCATCAGTAAAAATTGATACGCTGACCTCTACTGCAAAAAATACAGTAAAAAGGAAAATCAAAAAAATGTACCTTCCAAAAACTCCTGTCGAACTTTTTGCCCGATATATAATATTTGAATTATAATTATCCTTGCCGACTTGTGAATGATTGGACTCCAACTTTATTTTACCGTCTGTGTTATTTTCGCTCTGATTCTTTCCGCATTTTGGGCAAAACAAATCATTATCTCCGATTTCTGATCCGCAAAATTTACAATACATTAAATCTCCTCCTGAAAAGAATAATACAGTTTAGTACTTATAAGTACTGTCATGCAATTATATCATTTATTTATGCTAAAGTCAATAGTATTAATAAGTACTATTGAGGTGGTTTTATGTATTTTAGAAGATTGCGTGATTTGCGTGAAGATCATGATTTAAAGCAAGCTGAGATTGCAGAACACCTTGGGATCGCTCAAACAGTTTATTCCCGATACGAAAGAGGATTTCAAACCATACCGGTTGAGCATTTGATCAAGCTGTCATTGCTTTACAAGGTTTCAACCGATTATATTTTGGGATTGACCGACAACGCCGAACCAAATTAAGGCAACACCGCACAATTCATGGCGCACGCCTTGCTTGCATATTTTTCCGTCAGACTGCCCAAAAATCAGTATTCATACGTCAGTATGCACACTGATTATTTGTACATTCTGACGAAAAATCTGACTACGCAATCCGCGCACCAGAATTATGCGGTATTGCCTTAAAAATAATTGCGCCAAAACATTGATAACACCCCAAAAAAATGATATAATGGATTCGTTATGATGACATAAAGGAGATCAAGATACATGAAATTAGGAATCGTTGGACTTCCAAACGTTGGAAAAAGCACGCTTTTTAATGCTATTACAAACGCCGGGGCGCAGAGCGCGAACTATCCGTTTTGCACGATCGAGCCAAACGTCGGCGTTGTTGCCGTGCCGGACAAGCGGCTTGACAAGCTTGCCGAGATGTACGACCCGGACAAATACACCCCTGCCTCGATCGAGTTTGTAGACATTGCCGGCTTGGTCAAGGGCGCGTCAAAGGGCGAGGGCTTGGGCAACAAGTTTCTTTCAAACATCCGCGAATGTGACGCGATAGTTCACGTTGTTCGCTGCTTTGAGAACGACGACATCATCCACGTTGAGGGCAGCATTGACCCTGCGCGCGATATTGAGACGATAAATCTTGAGCTGATTTTGTCGGACGTTGAAATGATGGAGCGCAGGATCGACAAAACCAAAAAGATGCTAAAGGGCGACAAAAAATATCAAAAGGATATTGAGTTTTATGAGCGCGTGCTCGCCGCTCTTGAGGAGGGCAAGCCCGCAAGAAGCGTTGAATGCGACGAGGAAGAAAAGGCGTTGCTGTCCGAGGTCGCTCTTCTGACCAACAAGCCGGTCATTTACGCTGCTAATATGAGCGAGGACGATTTTTCAAACGGCATCGAAAGCAACGAGGGCTACAAAAAGGTTCAGGAGATCGCCGCAGAGGAAAACTCCGGTGTTCTTCCGATTTGCGCCCAGATCGAAGAAGAGATCGTTGAAATGGACAAGGAAGAAAAGGAATTGTTCCTTGCCGACATGGGACTGGACGAAAGCGGCTTGGACAGACTCATCAAGGAATGTTACTCTCTGCTCGGGCTTATTTCTTACCTGACCGCCGGCAAGCAGGAGGTCAGAGCCTGGACGATCAAAAACGGCACCAAGGCTCCCCAGGCTGCCGGAAAGATCCACACCGACTTTGAGCGCGGCTTTATTCGCGCTGAGGTTATTGCCTACGACGACCTTATTGCCTGCGGAAGCATGGCAGCCGCAAAGGAAAAGGGTCTTGTTCGCAGCGAGGGCAAGGAATATGTTATGAAGGACGGAGACGTTGTTCTGTTCCGCTTTAACGTATAATTTATAACGTATAATCAAAAAATCTGAAAATAAAACCGCGCGATACCTTCAACGCCTTGTTGAGTGTATCGCGCGGTTTTTTGGGTAAAACGAGGGCTGCCGCGTTTTGCGGCAGCCCCTGATAAGCTAATTATTGTATCTTAGTTGGCAGGAATGATTTCAATGCAGAATTTTGCGCCCTGCTTTGTAGTATAGCTGAAATCGGTGAGGTCAAGAGTTACCACAACGATCGCAAGGTCATCTTCAACCTCAAACCTGATGTTGTCTGCGTTGATTACAGCGTCAGCCCACTCGCCGGGAGTGTAGATCACGCCCTGAGGGATTCCCCAGTTGTTGCCCCATGAATCGTTGGCGGCAAACTTGATTGAATAGTTCATTTCGCTTTCGATATTTTCAAAGCGAATCTGGTAAACGTCGTTCGCGATTTTGGTCATGTGGTTCTCGGCAGCACCGGGGTTCCATTCAATACCGTTGAGCCAAGGCTCGGAGCCGGAGCCTGCGACAGTTATCGAATCGATCACAAGGTCCGTGATAAGCTCAACGCCCTCACCTGTAACGCCGATCTCCTTTGTTTCGGGATCGAATGTAACCGTGATGTCGCAGTCCATCCTGTTGTAGAAAGCAACGTTAGCTGATGTTCCGTCAACACCGTACCAAACGATGTCGCCGCCCTCAGCAGGAATGCCTACGATCTTGAGCTGCATTTCTTCATCCGAAGCCGCTGCGTCTTTGAATGTGAACGAATATGTTCCGTCCTCGTTTTGGGTCATAACGTTGCCTGTCTCAACAGAAGAGCTCCAGAAGTATGACGTGAGATTCTCTGTGCCTGCAACAACATAGGTGTAATTTTTGACAGGCTCAACAATGATATTGATTTTTGCGCCTTCCTTTGTTGCATAAACAAAGTTTGTAAGGTCAAGCACGATGGTTACGTTTGATTTTTCTTCAAGGTCAAACTTTATATTGCTTCCGTTAAATTTGGAGTCAAAATATGTGCCGAACTCAAATTCCGTATCATCTGCAATACCCCAGTTAGCGTTCCATGAGCCATTAACTGCAAACTTGAACTCATAGCCCATCTCCTCGGGAAGATTCTCATACTTGATGCTGTACACCTTGGGAGCTACCATTGGAACGATGTTTGCCATGGCTGAAGGATCCCATGAAACACCATTGAGCCAGCTTCCCTTGCTTTCGTCGGCTGCGCCTGCAATGATGATGTTGTTGATAACAAGATCTGTTATCATCTCAACGCCGTCGCCCGAAACCGTGATCTTATTTGTTGCGGGATCGAATGAGATTTTGACGTCGGATACTTCTGTGACCTTGAACGCTATGTTTTGACCGTTTTCGTCGCCGATCCACACAGGATTGCCGCCCTGCTTGTTGGCAACGATCTTGATCTGCATTTCTTCGTTGAGCACGTCAACGCCCGGGAATGTAAAGCTGTAAACGTCGCCGTCCTCTTCAAGCACATTGCCTGTATCGGGCGAGCCCGACCAGTTGTAGCCAGTAAGATTTGCCGAGCCTGCAACAACATAAACCGGCTCGCTGGGCGTAACGCTGATCGTGATGACCGCACCGCTCTTGGTTGCATAATCAAAATCTGTAAGGTCGAGCGTAAGCGTTACGTCGGATTCTTCGTCAAGGTCGAATGAAACGTTTTGACTTCCGTTGTATACGGCGTTGATCGGAGCGTTTATTGCAACGTCGGTCTCTTCGTCAACACCCCAGTTTGCATTCCAGTCGCCGTTAGCCGCGAACTTGAACTCGTAGCCCATTTCCTCGGGAAGCTTGTTGAAGGTGATGCTGTAAACGTTCGGAGAAACCTCCTCACAAAGATTTGCGTCCTCTCCGGGAGCCCATGAAACGCCGTTGAGCCAGTTGCCCTTGGCTTCGTCAGCCTTGCCTGCAACTCGCATAGCGTCAATTTTGAGCTCGGTTATCATCTCAACTCCGTCGCCCGAAACCGTGACAATGCGTGTTGCCGGATCAAATGTGATCGTAACATCTGTTTCCTTTGTGACCTTAAAGCAGATATTCTGATCGTTTTCGTCGCCGTACCAAGACTGATGTGTGCCTATGTTTTCAACGACCTTGATTTGCATTTCTTCGTCGATCACGTCAACGTTCTCAAATGTATAGCAGTAAACGCTGCCGTCCATTTCAAGCACATGACCTGTATCCGGCGAGCCCGACCAATTGAAGCCGGTAAGATTTGGTGTGCCCGCAACAACATATGTCGGCATAATGACCGGAAGCGCGGGTTCAACGTCGATCGTTACCTTCGCGCCAGATTTTGTAGCAAAATCAAAGCCGGTAAGGTCAAGGGTGATCGTTACGTTAGAATCCTCTTCAAGGTCAAAGATAAAGTTTTTAGCGTTGAAGCTCGCGTCAAACGGAGTATTCAAAACCATCTCTGTGTTGTCGCCGCGACCCCAGTTGGCGTTCCGGTTGCCGTTAGCCGCAAACTTGAACTCATAACCCATTTCTTCGGGAAGGTTATAGAAGGTGATCCTGTAAACATCCGGCAAAACCTCAGCCATAAGGTTTTCGTCTGCCGCAGTATTCCATGAGATACCGTTGAGCCAGGTTCCCTTATTAATGTCAGCGGCACCTACAATGCGCATTGAGTCGATTAAAAAAATATCCGAATCCTCATAAACGCTTTGTCCCGAAACCGATATCTTCTTTGTTGCCGGATCAAAGGTGATCGTTATGTCGCAGGCTTCCTTTAGCTTTATGCCAATGTTATGTCCGTTTTCGTCGCCGATCCACTCCGGATCACTGCCCTCTTTGTTGGCAACGATCTTGAACTGCATTTCTTCGTCGATCACATTAACGTTTTTGAAGGTGAAGCTGTAAACGTCGCCGTCCTTTTCAAGCACATTGCCTGTATCCGGTGAGCCCGACCAGTTGTAGCCTGTAAGGTTTTCGGTACCTGCAACAACATATACGGTATCCTCAACAGTAGCAGGCTGCTTGTTAAAGCCGTCAACAAGCTCTGCAAGATAGTACTGTATCATTGTGGCGTCGTTTACGGTCACATCGCCGTCGTCATCAACGTCGGCAACAAATTTTTGTGCGTCGTTAAGGGTTGCAAGCTCGGCAAGATAATACTGGATCAGCGTCGCGTCGTTTACGGTAACTTCTCCGTCGCCGTCAACGTCGCCGATCACAGTCGGTGAAGCGTCTCCCTCTGCCGCGCTTGCCGAGAACGGCACTATTGAAAATACGCCGAAAATCATTGCAAGCGTAAGGCAAACAGCGACAAGCTTTGATAGCTTTGTTTTCATGTTTAAAATTCCTCCCTAAATTCTTTTACTAAGGCAGCTCTGCGCAAACAAGGTTTGCCGTGCTGCTGCAAAGTACTTCTCATTTTAATTTATAAAAGCACAAATATCAATATGAACATACACAAATTCACTATAAATCTGCAAATAATCGCGCCAAAAAATAGTGCAACACTACAAATAACACTCAATAAACAAAGCGAGGCTGCCGCAACTGCGACAGCCCCTGATTATGATTATGATTTAAAATTATTATCCGCCGGATAATCAGTTTGCAGGAATGATATCGATGCAGAACCTTGCACCCTGCTTTGTAGAATAATCAAATTGTCTGAGATCAAAGGTAACTACAACCCTTGCCAAATCATCGTCAACGTCAAATCTGATGTTCTCTGCATTCATTTCAGCGTCAGCCCATTCGCCCGGAGTGTATCTTACACCCTTAGGAATGCCCCAGTTATTGCTCCATGAATCGTTTGCGGCAAACTTGATCTCATAGTTGATATCTTCTTTGACGTTATTATATGCAATGCGGTAAAGACCGGGTTCGATCTCTGTCATGTGGTTTGCAGCTGCGGTCTGATCCCATGCGATACCGTTGAGCCACGGAGATGAGCCTGAGCCTACCGCTGTGATAGAAGTAACATTAAGACCGGTGATCGGCTCTACGCCGTTGCCCGAAGCACTGAGCTTCTTTGTTTTAGGATCAAAGGTCACTGTAACGTCGCCGTCCATCGTGTGACGGAAGCTGTAGTTAGCTGATGTTCCGTCTGCTCCGAACCATACAAGGTCGCCGCCCTCAACCGGGATACCGACAACCTTGAACTGCATTTCGTCGTCGGAAGCCATTACGTCCTTGAATGTAAGAGAATATGTTCCGTTAGTGTTTTTGGTCATAACGTTGCCGGTCTGAGTCGAAGCAACCCAATCGTAGGCTGTAAGGTTCAGTGTGCCTGCAACAACATATGAATATTCGATCTGCTGACCCGGCTGCTTGGTAAAGCCGTCAATAAGCTCTGCAAGATAATACTGGATCATTGTTGCGTCGTGGATGGTAACTTCGCCGTCATCATCAACGTCTGCCACAAACTTTTGAGCGTCGTTGATCTCTGCAAGCTCTGCGAGATAGTACTGCAAAAGTGTTGCGTCGTGGATAGTAACTTCGCCGTCGCCGTCAACGTCGCCGATTATTGTCGGCGAAACCTCTGCCGCGCTAACCGCGAACGGTGCTGCTGAGAATGTGCCGAACGCCATTGTCATAGTCAGGCAGCCGGCAACAAGCTTTGAAAACTTTGCTTTCATGGTTAATTTCCTCCTAAAAATACATGTTCAAGGCAGCACCGCTCAGCCGGCGGCACAAGCCTTGATTGAGTTTTTTCGTCTTTTTGTTCCAAAACTCTCGGCAAGGCGTCAAACTCTCGCCTCGGTTTTTTAAATTGACGAAAAAATCACAGCGCAATCCGCACTTCTGAATTTTGCGGTATTGCCTTAATCACTTTTTATTTTAATGTATAATAACTTAAATGTCAATATAATTACGCGCAGTTATCGCTTAATTCCTTCATTAATTTTGTGATTTTCGGAAATATCCGACGTCAGCCTTTTGACAGCCGAACGCTGCACAAAACAATAGTTTGTAACAAATATTTTTCTTTGCAATAATATGTAATGTAGACGAAAGGAGGCAAACGATATGGGCAACTTTTTTGGTAACGGAAACTGCTGCTGGATCATCATTCTCATCCTCATTCTCAGCTGCTGCGGCGGCTGCGGCGGTTGCGGCAACAACGATAACAACGGCTGCGGCTGTGGCTGCTAATTCGGTCTGAGTCAGCCGACTGTCCGCCTTCGCCTCGGCTTTGCCGGGTCCGGAGGCGGACTTTTCCGCCGTTCAGTGCTTCCTACACATATTATACATAATACATAGCGGTGAATTTTGTTGATTATTATTCTTGAAAAAAGCAGTCCTAATATTGTAATATATTATGGAAACAAAGGCAACACCGAGCAATTCAGCGCGAAACTCCAAAAGCCGGGTCGTGCGCCGCTGCTTGTGCTGTGCTGCCGAAAATGGATGTGATTTTTTGGCAAAAATAAAATACCTTGCCGCAAGAATAATGCAGCTTGATTACAAAAACATGATAAAGGTTGCCCGCGAGGTTTCAAAAAAATCGGACAGGAACTTCTTTTCAACCTTTGCCGATATGATCCACTGCGGATTAAAATTTCAGGCAGGCTATTACGATTATCAGGAGTTTGAGTTCTACAATCTCAGCGAGGAGCAGCGCGCAACATACCTGACAAGAGGCAAGAACAACGCTATCATCAAAAAATACAACGACAAGGATCATATGTATATCTTTGACGATAAGTTTGAGTTCAACAAAAGATTCGGAGATTTTCTCAACCGCGACTGGATAGACGTTGACGACTGCACCTTTGAGGATTTTGAAAAATTCATCACCAAAAATCCCAAAATCATTGCAAAGCCTGCCGACGGCGTGGGCGGAGTCGGCGTTGAAAAATACGACGCGGCGGATTTTGACAACGCGCGCAAGCTGTATGATACAATAAAAGAAAAGAAGCAAAACCTTGTTGAAGCCTTTATCGTTCAGCATCCGGACATGAACGTGCTCTACCCTGACTCGGTAAACACAATGAGAATGTTCACCTTTTGCAAGGACGGAAAGGGATATTTTTTGCAGGCAATTCTTAAAATCGGCAACGGCGGAGTCGTTGACAATTTTTCAAGCGGCGGAATGTATACCTTTACCGACGACAACGGAGTTGTGACCGTTCCGGCAATCGACAAAAACGATATCCTACACGAAACGCACCCAATTACCGGAACAAAAATCGTGGGCTTCAAGGTTCCGATGTTTGACGAAGCGGTAAAGCTTGTTTGCCGCGCGGCAGAGGTGATACCGCAGATAGGATATGTTGGCTGGGACGTGGGGATCAGCGAAAACGGACCCGTTATCATCGAAGGCAATTCGTATCCGGGAGTTTTTCAAAAGCGCGCAAGCCTGAGCGAGGACAAAACAGGTATCATTCCAAAATACAGGCAGTATATGGACATCTAAAACGCACTGACCGGGCAACCCTATTCGGGCTGCCCGGTCTTTATATAAGGCAAAGTGCCAAAGCCTCAAAGGTTTGATATATTATTGAAAGCTCAGATAAGAAGTGTACATCTTCTTACCGACATTTCCTGTACCTGTCTTGTAGCCTGCGAGGTACTTCTGGATGCAGGTAACGTCAAGCACGGAGATCCTTCCGTCTCCGTCAACGTCGGCAGCGAGCTTTTGCTCGTCTGTAAATTCAATCAGCTCTACGCCGAACATCTGGATATCGGTTGCGTCATGGATCGTGATCTCACCGTCACCGTCAACGTCGCCCATGATAGGAGCTGATACAACAGGCTCTGCTTCGATCGTGATGACCGCGCCTTCCTTTGTTACCTTGTCAAAGCTTGTGAGGTCAAGTTTAACCGTAACGTTTGAATCCTCTTCAAGGTCAAATGTAAGGTTTTCGCCGTTGAAAGCAGCGTTGATCGGAGCGTTTACAACAGCAGATTCGCCCTTTGTGAGACCCCAGTTTGCGTTCCAGTTGCCGTTAGCTGCGATCTTGAACTCATAGCCCATCTCGGCAGGGAGATCGTTAAAGGTGATCGAATAAACGTCGCCGTTCTGCTCCATAAGGTTTTCGTCAGCTTCGGGCTTCCAAGAGATTCCGTTGAGCCAGTTGCCCTTGCTTTCGTCGGCTGCGCCAACGATCCTTACGCTCTTGATAACAAGCTCAAATGGTGATACAACGCCGTCGCCTGTAACCTCGGTTTTCGCTGTTTTAGGATCAAAAGTAACTGTAACGTCTGTAGGCTTTTTTACTGAGAATGAAACATTCTGTCCGCTCTCGTCGCCGTACCAAGTCTGAGAATCGCCGATATTCTCAACAACCTTGATCATCATTTCCTGATCTATTACGTCAAAGTTGTATACTGTGAATGTGTAAAGTCCGCTTTCGCTGTCCTTTGTCATAACGTTTCCGGATTCGGGGCTGCCGTTCCAGTTTACTCCGAGGAATGCCTCGGAACCTGCTACAACGTAAACCGGCTCCGGCTCTGTTACAGGCTGAGTTGTGGGTTCGGGAACGGTCGTAGGCTCCGGAACAGTTGTCGGTTCGGGAACGGTTGTCGGTTCGGGAGCAGTTGTTGTTTCAACAGGAGCGGTCGTAGTCGGAACAGGCTCAGTTGTGGGCTCTGCTGTTGTAGATTCTTCTGTTGTTTCGTCTTCAATTGTAATACCGAGACGCTCAGCTACTCTTTCAAGTGTAGGAACAAGGTTTTCAGGGGTGCCGTCGCTGCCGTACTTGTCAACAAGTGTTCCGTTCGCAATTCCTTCTTCGATAAGGTCTTTGTATGTCTCTACATACTGATCGTAAACTTCTCTTGCTGTAACGCCGAGTTCAGTCTCCAGTTCATTAAGACGCTGTGTTGTAAAGTACTTTGCATTTACCTTCATGTTAAATGCAAAATCATGAATCGCATCAGCGATGAACTTTTGCTTTGGAGCGTAAAATGGCCATTTGCCGTCAAGTATCTCTCCAAGTGAAGTAATACTTGCCTTAGGGCCGAAGTTTTTTTTGTTTTCCGGGTCAGTCCATTCGCCGAGATAGTCCACCTCCTGAGAATTCATGGGTCTTTCACGAGTTATATTATTAATAATCATTGTGTCGCCAAGGCATGGGGTTCCCATTGTCATATCACAGGTCTGGTGACGAACGCCTTTTGTGTTGTCTGCGCAGAAGATGATACCGTAGTCAGCGCCATCTTTAATCGGAGATGTAAACTTTGAAAGTATGGGCTCCCAATCTGCTGATGTTAGCGGTATGTAGTTACCTGATTCGTCTTTTTTCGGATCTGCTTTGCCGGCAAAATTTGCATCAAGTTTTCTCATATCATATGAATATACATTGTCGTGTTCCCATTCACACCTTTCACTGGCAGTAGCAAATGTATAAGAGTTCATATCCGATTTTTCGCCATAAATATAGTATACATGGCAATAAACGACAGGCAGTGATTTTTTAGCATTCCATTTCACCTCTCCCCAAAAATCAGGGATTTCCACGTAGACCTTTGTGTCAGTAACCGCCGAAGCTGTTACGGCAGACAGAATCGAAAAGCTTGATACTGTCAGAACCAGCGCGAGCAGTATACTGACGAATTTTTTTGTTTTTTTCATTGTTTTTTCTCCTTTACTTCTAAATTTTTTATTTTTGGGCATTAAACCCTTTTTGCCTTTTATAATAACGTTCAAACAAACTCCGCACTGGTTTTGCCTGAACCGATCAGGGACGCACAGTAAAGCTGAATACAGGTCGCGTCATTGATCGAAACCTGACCGTCTCCGTCAACGTCCGCAAGAGTTGTCTGTGTGAATGAAAGCTCACAAAGCTTTGCAAGATACATCTGGATCTCGGTTACGTCGTTGATAGAAGCCTCGCCGTCGCCGTCAACATCACCCAAAACAGGGATCGCTATTCCAAGGCGTTCGGCTACATTTTGGAGAGTAGGTTTAAGGTAATAACCGTCGGGAGGGTTACTTATTAATTCATCTACAAGCTTTCCGTAATCAATAACGTACTCAACGTAAACATCCCTTGCCGTTACGCCAAGCTCAGCTTCAAGCTCGTTAAGACGCTCGGTTGTGAAGTACTTAGATGTAATTTCATTAAACGCACTGTCATAAAGCCTGTCTGCAATATGCTTTGCCTTTGGCATATTAAGCGGAAGCTTGCCGGGAGTGATATTTCCAAGTACATCAATATAGCTTTTTTCTCCGAAAAGCTCTTGATTAAACGGGCTGCTCCACTCTCCGATGTATTGTCTCATTGTGGAATCAGCTGCACCAGATGAATGAGTTTCGTCTGTAACTTTTACTGTATCACCGATACATTGTATACCCATTGTCATATCGCAGATTTGGTAACGAATAGTCTCACCATCTTTTATGCAGTCCGCAACAAATACTACACCGTAATCCGCATAGGGCTCGATTCTGCCCAAGGACAATGTATTAAAGAAATACACATTACTTTCGTATTTACGGAAGCATACCTCTTTCTTTGAGGCAAATGTGGTTTCTTCGAGAGGTGAGCCGCCGTATACATTATACAAATGACAGTATACATTGACAACTTCTCCCCAATTTTCCGGTACTTCAAAGCAAACGCTCATTTTATCAGAGAGAGCGGGTTCAGTCAGCGAACCGAATTGTCTGTTATCGGGGTCTGACCACTCGCCGATATAATCATGCACATCATCGGAAGGAGCTAAATATGGATTATTCTTTACGATCATTGTATCGCCCAGGCACTGGATCGCCATTGCCATATCACAGGTTTGATTACGCTCTCCGTTTGTGTTATCTGATACAAATCTAACTCCATAAAGCGCGCCTTCCTCAATTGTACCCAGAGCAGTTGTGTCAAAAGAATACACATTGTCATGCTCCCATGTACATCTCTCATGTTTTGTTGCAAATGTGGTTTCCTTAAGCGGTGAGCCGCCGTAAATGCGATACAAATGGCAATAAACCGCAGCCTGAGTGTGCTTGCTGTTCCACTTCACCTCGCCCCAAAAATCAGGGATCTCTATGTAGATTTTTGTGTCAGTAACCGCCGAAGCTGTTACGGCAGACAGGATTGAAAAGCTTGATACTGTCAGAACCAGCGCGAGCAGTATACTGACGAATTTTTTTGTTTTTTTCATTTTGATCTCTCCTTTACTTCTAAATTTTATTAGGGTCTTAACCTTTATAATAGTAAAACGCTTTGAAAAAGCATTTAGTTACAATTATTTTTAGAAAATTTTTATCCTCTTTTCCGCACATAAATACCGATCGAATCAAGGCAACACCGCACAATTCAAGGCGCACGCCCGAACCATGTGATATTGCCTTGAATTAATATTATTAATTTTACAGAAATAATCTGAAATTCATCTTAAGATTCTCAAAAAAGTTATTTTTCAGGTCAACACCGCACACTTGAATTGTACGGTATCGCCTTAAAGCTCTAAGCCGCTTGTTGTCTTTAAAAATTCGTTGAGCTTTGAGAGGATCTTTTCAACGCCGCCCTCGCTGTCGCTTTCAACGTTCAGCGGCATTATCGGGTCGTGAACCGAAAGACGGAGCAAAAACCAGCCGTCGCCGTTTTCCTTGTCAAAGGAAACTCGGATCCCTTCGCGGTTGTCGTCGGCAACCTTCCAGCCGTCCTTTGCCTCGGCATACTGAGTAAGATCGGCAATGATACGCTCGCCGCAGGCTCTGAAATCCTTTTCGGTGATTTTGTAGCGTATCTCCTTGCTTTCAAGCGGTTCCTTGAGAGCAGAGGTAAGCTCGTCAAGTCCCTTGCCCTCTTTTCTGAGCTGCGCCGCCTTGATAATGATTTTTGTGCAGAGATATGCGCCGTCGTCCAGAAAATAGTTTTCACGCATTGCGGCATGACCGGAGGTCTCGATCGCAAGCGGACAGTTTATTCCGTTTTGGTTCAGCTCAAGAGCCTTGTCGATAACGTTTTTATATCCCCTGCGGTAGCGGTAATGCTTTCCCCCGAGAGTGTTTTCAATAAAATCCTTCAAGCCGCTTGAGGTGATCGAGTCGGTAACAATCGTGCCGCCCTCGTTGCCCTCCAGCGCGATCGCCGCGGCAACTGCAACAAGCCTGTTGCGGTTGATCTCATTGCCCTTGCTGTCAACCGCGCCGCCGCGGTCAACGTCTGTATCAAAAATCACGCCCAGATCCGCCTTGCTCTCGCGAACAGCCTCGCAAATCGAAGCCATTGCAGTTGCGTCCTCGGGGTTGGGAACATGATTCGGGAACATTCCGTCCGGGTCAAGATATCTGCTGCCCTCGGTGTCTGCGCCGAGCACGGCAAGCACCTTGTCGGCATAAAACCCGCCTGCGCCGTTTCCTGCGTCAACAACGATCTTAAAGCCCTTTAGCGGATGATCGTAGTCCTCGGCGTCAACCTCTTTTTTGATTTTGTCGCAAAGCCCCTTTGCGTAGTCGGACATATAGTCAACGTCTGAAATCGTACCGCCGCCGGATTCCTCGGGTGCTTTTCCGTCCTGAGCAAGCTCAAGGATAGCTTCAATATCGCTGCCCTCAAGACCGCCCCCGCGAGTGAAGAATTTCAGTCCGTTTCTGTTAAAGGGATGGTGGCTCGCGGTGATTTGAAGCGCACCGTCGCAGCCGAGATCAACAGTCGTCATAAACATAGACGGAGTCGAAGCCAAGCCGCAGCACAAAACCTCTGCGCCGCCGCGCTTGAAGCGTGAGGTTGCAGTCTCCATGATGCGCGGTCCCGAGATGCGGCTGTCTCTGCCGACAGAGATCTTCAGCTCGCAGGGCTTTTTGCCGACCTTTTGAGCAAGCCACAGCATAAAGCCGTCGGCCATTGAAGCCACGACCTCGTCGGTGAGGTTTACGCTTTGTCCCTCAACTCCCTCGGAGGCTACTCCTCTGATATCGGTTCCGCTTTTGAATTGTTTGTAAAACTCGTTTAACATAAGATTTTCCTCTCTTTTTGAATATATCAGGTCATGGATCACCTGATAATTACTGGACTTTCCAATTATTTCACTCTCATTATACATCAAAAAAAGGGAAATCTCAATATTTACAAAAAGAAAGTTTGTAAATATTTAATGTATTTTTATGCTAAAAAGGAATTAAAGTTGGTGATATTGATTTGAGGCAAAAACAAACGTCGTCGAAGTTTCAAACGCGATTTTTTGCCGAATCGGCAAATTGCATATAAAAATCAGCGTACCGTTAAGAATAATTGACATTAAAATGCGAAAACTTACAGATTTTCATGCGCAAAATTGTTGACATTTTCATAAACTTGATTATAATAGTAGTCGTCAAGTAAACAGTCCGCTTGACTATCGGCTGGTTTCCAATTAGCCTTACTCGAGTAAATAACAAAAATTTAAGTCGATAATTAAATCATGATTTGCCAAATGGTAAATGGCGCACGTAAACAAAACTTTATATTTGTAAAGAATTGAAGGAGGAATCTTTTATGACACCAATTCTTAGCTTACACAACATTGATGTAACTGAGTTCCTCGCCGTGCTTGATACCTGCGAGGGCAACGTATTTCTTGTTACTAACGAAGGCGACAAACTCAATCTCAAAAGCAAGCTCAGCCAGCTTGTCGGTCTTACAAAGCTCATTGAGGGCGGCAAGATCCTTGAAGCACGCATTTTCTGCGAGAACAAGGCTGACGAAAGCAAGCTGTTCAGATTCAACTTCTTTGGTAACGCAAAGGACGCAAAGGCAGGCTAAACCCTGCCGCGGGGTATATTGAAAAACTTGCTGAATACTTTTAACTTATCATGATATCTTAATTTTAACAACTACGTTTTTCACGTTAATTTCAAAACTTCTAAATCCAAAAAGAGCCGCTGACAAGCGGCTCTTTTTGGTTATGGTGTTATTTTAAATAATGATTTAAAGTATTCCCATGCTCTGCAAGCCTGTGAGCGTGTACATAGTTACAAACAAGCCTACTATCACATACATCAGCGGATTTACTTCTCTGTATTCTCCCCTTGCCACCTTTACCAATACATATGAAATAAAGCCAAAGGCAAGTCCGTCGGTGATCGACCAGAAGAACGGCATTCCCACGATCGTGAAAAAGCACGGGAACGCGATCTCCAGATCCGCCCAGTCAATATCCTTGAGCGACGAGCTCATCATTATTCCCACTATAATCAGCACACATGAGGTTGCCGCAAGCGGAACAAGCCCGGTGGCAGGCGTTAGGAAAAGCGAGAGCGCAAAGCAAATACCGGTCACGGTCGAGGTGAGTCCTGTTCTGCCGCCTGCCGCGATACCGGAGGTTGACTCAACAAAGGTCGTTACAGTTGAGGTTCCGAAAATCGCGCCTATCGACGTTGCCAAAGCGTCTGCAAGCATTGCGTTTTCGATTCTCGGCAAGTTTCCGTTTTCGTCAAGCAAGCCTGCCTTGTCCGCCGCGCCTATGAGAGTTCCGATCGTGTCGAACATATCGACAAGCACAAGGGTAATGATAACCGCAAGCAGCGAGGCAATCGGAGCAGAAAACAGCTCGCCAAAGCCTGTGAAGCATTTTCCGAACATTGAAAAGTCAATTTGCGGAGCCCAGCTTTCGGAGACCTTGATCCCCATTTCTATGCCAAAGCAAAACTGACAGATGTTGCCGATCACGGCTGTGATCAACATTCCTACAAACAAGCCTGCCTTGACCTTTTGAATAACAAGCACCGTTGTTATGACCAGACCAAAGAGCGCGAGCAAAACCGTCGGCTCGGAAAAGCTTGCAAGATCAACGTGTGTCGGCGCGCCCTGATTCTCTCCGATTATTATTCCTGCATTTGAAAATCCGATAAGGGCAATAAAAAGACCGATGCCGGCTGTGATAGCTTTTTTTAGGCTCATCGGAATCGAATTAACGATCGCTGTTCTTATGCCGGTCACAGTTAGAAAAATAAAAAACAAACCGCCCAAAAACACCATAGTCAAAGCCGCCGTGGGCGAAAGATTAAAGCCCAGGCAAAGCGTGTAGGCAAACACTGCGTTGAGTCCCAGTCCGGGAGCCAGGGCAAGAGGATAATTTGACAGCCAGCCCATCAGCCATGTTCCGATCGCCGCTGCAATACAGGTCGCGGTGATAACGGCGGTATCTTCCATGGTGTTGGGGATATGAGCCAAATTGGGATTGCTTTTGCCGATAACCGACGGATTCAGAAAGATGATGTAAGCCATAGTCAAAAAAGTTGTCAGACCGGCTATGATCTCGGTTTTTATAGTGGTTCCGTTTTCTTTGAGTTTAAAAATTTTTTCCAAAACATTTCCCCCTCATTGCGGTATGTTTTTTGAACCGTTCAACATATGATTTCTATATTTTTGAATTGTTCGGTATATATTATTATAAGTAATTTCAACAAATTTTTCAAGTGTATTTTTTATGATATATCTAAAATATCAAATTTTGGGTTGATGCTCGGCAATTTGTGCCAGTGGGCACTCTCGCCCGCCTATCCAAACTGCACTGATAACAATAACCTCGTTCAACGGCGGGATACGCAGCTTCCAATTAATTAAGGGCACCTCTAAAAGTGCCGGTGGGCACTCTCGCCCGCCTATCCAAACTGCACTGATAACAACAACCTCGTTCAACGGCGGGATACGCAGTTTTCTATAAAGCAAAAGAAAAAAACGCCACAACTCATACAGTCACGGCGTTTTGTTTTATTAAGTTATAACCGGCACAACTGTGCGCCGTTGGCATTACATACCCTCGTGCTTAACCTTTTGTGAATTGGCAAGATTTGCTCTTGTCTTTTTTACGTCGGCAAGCTGAGCACTAAGGCTCTCCTCGGTGCGTTTGATTATGCTTTCAACATAAACGTTGGCTGCCTTGCGGATCTCAGCCGACTTTTGCTTTGCGTCCTCCAAGATCTCCTTAGCCTTAACCTGAGCCTCTCTTACGATCTCATTTTGGTTGAGCATAACCTTTTTGCGTTCCTCGGCTGCGCGGATAATGTTTTCGCTTTCGCGGTTAGCCTCGGTAAGGATCTGCTTTCTGTCGGCAACGATGTTTTTAGCCTGTCTTACCTCTGCCGGCATAGAATCCTGAATTTGGTCTATGATATCATAAACCTCGTCGCTGCTAACCATAACCTTTCCGCCCGAAAGGGGAACCGACTTTGCATTGTTAATAACGTCCTGAAGCTGTAAGATCAAATCATCAACTTTCATTTTTTCCACTCCTTATGTCCTGTTTTTTATCGGCAACATTTAATACCGCAAAATCTACGGTGTTGCCAAAGCAAATATAAATATCAAACTGCATTATTATTTTGATTTTTTATTTTGTTCACTATTCTGTCGTGAACGCAGGCAGGAACAAAATTGCTTATGTCGCCGCCCATTCTGCAAACCTCTCTGACCATGCTCGAACTCAAATACATTGAATCGGCGTCGGCGGTCAAAAAGATGGTTTCAAGACTTGGATTCAGCTTTTTGTTGGTTATCGCCATCTGGAACTCGTAGTCAAAATCCGAGACCGCCCTGAGCCCCTTTACAATGGCGTCAACTCCGCGCTCGCGGCAATAATCCGCCAGCAATCCGTCAAAGCTTGTGATCTCAACGTTTTTCAGCTCGCTAAGGCTTTCGCCGAGAAGCTCTATCCTCTCCTGAGTTGAAAAGCTCGGGCTTTTGCCGGAATTGACCAGCACTGCGACGATCACCTTGTCAAACATATTTGCCGCGCGTGTTATAATATCAAGATGTCCGAGCGTAACGGGATCAAAGCTGCCCGGACAGATTACAGTTTTTTTCATCTTGCAAAATCCTTATGTCTGAAAGTGCTTATTTTTATTTTACCATAGCGATACTGTCTGTCAAGTACAAAATCGCCGTAATTCGACAAAATTTCTTCGTCAAGAGGGTTTTCTGTGATAATAATTCCCGTTTCGTTCATGACCTGCGGAATCAGTTCCATTGCCTCCTGCAACGCGCCTGTTTTGTAAGGCGGATCAACAAAGACGATATCAAAGCGTTGCCGGTTCATTGAAAGAAAGCTGCGAAAATCCATCAAAAGCACCTTTGCTTTTTCTTCAAGACGAGTGGTTGTCAGGTTGCGCTTTACGATTTCAATGGATTTTTTTGAGCTGTCAACAAAGGTCGCCTCTTTTGCGCCGCGGCTCAACGCCTCGATCCCCATTTGACCGGAGCCGGCAAACAAGTCCAAAAACGCCCTGCCCTCGGTTTCAAACTGGATTATTGAAAAAACCGCTTCCTTGATTCTGTCTGTGGTGGGTCTGACGTCCTCGCCCTCAAGGGCTTCAAGCCGCCTGCCCCTTGCACAGCCTGTTATAACTCTCATACAAACCTCAGCGTATCTCGCCGTAACCGGCGTTTTCTATTATTGTAACACAAATAATAGCTTTTTACAACAATATTTTATAATAAATTTCACAAATCGCTTATTTTTGCAACATCACATAATAACAACAGCAAGGTTTTTCTATTTTTCTTCCGATTCCGTGTGAAAATAGCGGTATACGGCAAGAGCCGAGTCAGCCGTCATTTTGGGTGCGGACTTTATTTCTTCCATGTCCGCGCGTGAGATATTCTCTATTGTGCGAAAATATTTGAGCAACGCTCTTGCTCTGACCTCGCCTATGCCTTCGATTTCGGTGAGCGAGCTGCGAAATGTATTTTTGCTACGGCGGCTGTGGTGGTAGCCAATCGCAAAGCGGTGAACCTCGTCCTGCATTTTGCTCAAAAAGGTAAAAACCGAGCGGCGTGAATTGATCGCGATTTCGCCTCCGTCGCCGGTAACGGCGCGCGTGCGGTGCTTGTCGTCCTTGACCATGCCAAACAGCGGAACAGCTATATTCATTTTTTCAAGCACTTCCCTGACCGCGGCTACCTGACCCTTTCCTCCGTCAAGCAAAATCAAGTCGGGCAGCTTGCCAAAGCCTTCGTCTGCGCTTTCCGCCTTGTAGTATTCCTCAAAACGGCGCGTGAGCACCTCTGCCATTGAAGCGTAGTCGTCCTGACCCTCAAAGCCCTTGATTTTGAATTTTTTGTAGGCGGATTTGAGCGGCTTTCCGTTTTTGTAAACTACCATTCCGGCAACGTTTTCGGTTCCGGCAAGGTTTGAAATATCGTAGCTTTCAATATATTCGGGCAGCTTTTCAAGCCCCAGCAGCTCGCGCAGCTCCTCAAGCACGCTGAATTCGCGCACGGTCGCACCCTTTTGCTGAGCCAAGGCTTCGGCGGCGTTTGAGCGACACATCGACACAAGCTGCGCCTGCTCGCCGCGCTGAGGCACGGTGACATTCACCTTATTGCCGCGCTTTTCCGAGAGCCAGTGCGCAAGCTCGTCTATTCCGTCAAAGGTTTTGTCCAGCGCGATATTTTTCGGTATGTCGTTTCTCAAAGTGTAATAGCGGAGCAAAAACTCCTCGGCTTCGGTTTCGCTGTCGCCGCTGTCAAAAATAAAGCTTTCGCGGTCAAACAGCCTGCCGCCCTCAAAGCGGAACACCTGATAGCAGGTTTTGCCGTTGTCGGAAAAGCCGGCGATAACGTCCTCGTCGAGCACCTTGTTTGCAACGACCTTTTGCTTGTCGCTCATTTTTTTTACTGCGGCGATTTTGTCGCGGATCCGCGCCGCGCGTTCAAATTCAAGATTCTCGGCGGCTTCCTCCATTTGCTCGGTAAGGTTGCGGATCGAGGCGGTCGAGCCGCCCTTCAAAAACTCCAAGGCCTGAGCAACGCTTTCCTGATAATCCTTTAGCTTTACTCTGCCGGTGCAGGGTGCCATGCATTGCTTTATATGGTAGTTCAGGCAGGGACGGGCTTTTCTGAAATCCTGCGGAAATCTTCTGTTGCAGGTTGGAAGCATAAATATTTTGTTCGCTTCCTCAACCGCACTTTTTACGTAATAGCTGCTTTTGTACGGTCCGATATATTCCGCTCCGTCGTCGTTTTTTTGCAGGGCATAGCTGAGCTTTTTCCAGTCGCCCGGACTGACGCGGATATAGCTGTAGCCCTTGTCGTCCTTGAGCAAAATGTTGTATTTGGGCGTGTGCTGCTTGATAAGGCTGCACTCCAAAATCAACGCCTCAAACTCGCTGTCGGTGATGATATATTCAAAATCCTCGACATTATCAACCATTTGGCGCACCTTTTCGGCGTGGTTGTTTTGAGAGCCAAAGTATTGGCTGACGCGATTTTTGAGAGCCTTTGCCTTGCCTATATAAATAATTTCGCCGCCCTTGCCGTGCATTATATACACGCCCGGAAGAAGCGGCAAAGCCATTGCCTTTTTTCTGAGCTGAGGGATCCTTTCGTTCATTTTGATTCCGCCTTTTTTATAGGTTCATATTAGAGGTTCCTTTAAAGTAAATGCCGTAGGGTCGCACCCATGTGTGCGACCTAAGAACCATTGTTTCCGAGGGCGCACACACGGGTGTGCCCCTACACGGTAAAGGTTTCCGATAAAAAGAAAAGGGCGGAAAAATCCGCCCCGATTTTAGTTTTATAGAAAAATCCTATTGTACGATTGTGCAGAAATTACTCAGTAAAGCCGGACTCAACAAGAGCAACCAAGCCCTCTACCGCGTCGGTCTCGTCTGAGCCGTCAGCGATGATCTTGATTGTTGTGCCGCCGATGATGCCGAGTGAAAGAACTCCGAGAAGGCTTTTTGCGTTTACTCTGCGCTCTTCTTTCTCAACCCAAATCGTTGACTTATACTCGTTAGCCTTCTGAATAAAGAAGGTTGCGGGACGAGCATGTAAACCTGCTTTGTTCTGAACTAAAACTTCCTTTACGTACATATTTAAAACCCTCTCTGAACATAATTTTATAAACCCAATATGGCTTCCTTGAGTTATATTATAAACTCTTTTTAGCCCTAGGTCAATAACATAATTTAATTTCGTATTAATACTCAACCTGATGATAATTTTTCAATTCTTTTATTGTGCAATATTACAAATGTGTGAATTATTTTTTGTGCTTTTCGTCAATCACAAGGCGTATTTTTGCTTGGTTTTTGCCATTTTAAGAACTTCTGCCAATCAAATCAGGTCGCTTTGAAAGCGTGATCTCAAACGCCTTTTCCCTGCGCCACTTGTCGATATTGGCATGGTGTCCGCTTAGGAGCACCTCCGGGACCTCAAGCCCTCTCCACACAGACGGCTTTGTGTACTGCGGATATTCGAGCAGACCGTTAAAGTGACTTTCTTCGGTAAAGCATTCGTTGTTGGTGAGAACCCCGGGAACCATTCGGCACAGCGCGTCGGCAAAAACCATTGCAGGGATCTCGCCGCCCGTTAGAACATAATCGCCGATCGAGATCTCCTCGTCGATAAAGGTGTCCAAAAGCCGCTGGTCAACGCCCTCGTAGTGACCGCAGAGGATACAAATGCTTTCAAGCTCCGCAAGCTCCTTGAGTCTGCCCTGGTTCAGCGTCTTGCCCTGGGGCGACATATAAACAAAATGAGGCCGCTTGCCGAGCTTTTCGCAGATATCCTCAAAGCACAGCGCGATCGGCTCAGCCTTCATCAGCATACCCATTCCGCCGCCGTAGGGCGTGTCGTCAACCCTGCGGTGCTTGTCAAAGGCGTAATCGCGAAGCTGGTGACAGACGATCTCGACTGCTCCGCTTTTTTGCGCTCTGCCGATTATGCTTTCCTCCATAACCGGCGCGAACATCTCGGGGAAAAGCGTGATTATATCAATCCTCATCATCGAATAATCCTTTCATCGGAGTGATTTTTATATATCCGCCGTCAACGTTCGTTTCGCGTATCACCTCGTCGATAACCGGCGCAAGATACTTTTTTCCGCTGTCGTCGGTTATCTCGTAAACGTCGTTTGCTCCGGTGCGCAAAACGTCGGTGATCTTGCCGTAGACCCTGCCGCTTTCTGCGTCGGTCACTTCCAAGCCGAGCAGGTCCTGAACAAAATTCACTCCCTCGTCAAGCTGAATGTCGGCGCGGTTTATATAAACTATTTTGCCGCGCAAACGCTCCGCCTGCTCGATCGTGTCAACGCCCTTGATTTTTGCAAGAACGATATGCTTGTGCGGTCGGGACTTGACCTCAACAAAGGTCTCGCCGTTTTCGTCAAGATATAGCTTTTTGAAGGCGCACAAAAACTCCGGGCTGTCGCACCACGGGTCGATCCTGACCTCGCCGCGGATCCCGTGAGTTCCTACGATTTTTCCTGTATCCAAAAACTGTTTTCTCATATTTTTCTCCGTTATTTCAGCTCAACGATAGTTACTCCGTCCTCGCCCTCTCCGAAAACTCCGAGGCGGTGTGACTTGACAGCCTTGTTAGAGCGCAGATACTGATTGATCTCTCTGCGCAAAACTCCGGTGCCCTTGCCGTGGATTATGGTCAGCTTGCCGATCCCGGCGAGCACGGCGTTGTCGATCGCCTTGTCAACTATATTCACCGCGTCAAAGGCTGTTTCGCCGCGAACATCGACCTCGGTTTCGGGGCGAACGTCCATTTTTGTGGGAACGTTTCTGGTTGACGGAAAGCGGCTCTGTGCCGGCTTGGACTTTGTTTTGAGCAGTCTGAGGTTTTTGATATCCACTCTTGTTTTGATTATTCCTGCCTGAACCAGCACCTGACCGTCTTTATTTGGAGGTGCAAGTACCGTGGCGTTCTTGTCGATATCAAAAATCAAAACCTCGTCGCCCACCTTTAGCGGCCGCGGAAGCTTGTAGTCCTCGTTTTCTATTTCCTTTAGCTTTATCGGGTCGGCTTGCGCCTCCATATTGTTTATATCACGCTTCAGCTTTGTGCGTGCTTCCGCACTCAGCTCCTTTTCGCGGCGCGCCTTTTCAAGCTCCTCGACCAGCGCGTCCGCCTGTGCGCGTGTGCTCGAAACGATTCTCTGCGCTTCTTCCTTTGCACGGTCGATTTCGCGCTGCGCGTCAGCCTTTGCCCTTTTCAGCTCATTCTCAGCCTTTTGCTTTTCGGTGTTTGCCTTTGCGGTAAGGCGGTTGGCGTTTTCGACCTGCCGTTCCAGGCTTTGCCGCTGCTGCTCAAGCTTTTGGACAACGTCCTCAAACTGTCGGTTCTCGGTAGATACAAGCTCCTGAGCGCGATTTACGATCGACTCGTCCATGCCAAGCCGCTGAGAAATCGCAAAGGCGTTGCTCTTGCCGGGAACTCCGATCAAAAGTCTGTAGGTCGGTCTGAGGGTTGCAACGTCAAACTCGCAGCAGCCGTTTTCAACTCCGGGCGTTCTGAGCGCGAACTCCTTCAGCTCGGCGTAGTGAGTTGTCGAGGCTATTTTGGCGTGCTTCTCGCGCAGCTTTTCAAGTATCGCGATTGCCAAAGCCGCGCCCTCGACCGGGTCTGTGCCTGCGCCCAGCTCGTCGATCAGGCAGAGCGATCCGGCGTTGGCGAGCTTTATGATTTGGATTATATTCGTCATATGAGCCGAGAAGGTCGAAAGCGACTGCTCGATGCTCTGTTCATCGCCGATGTCCACAAGCACGCGCCTGAACACGCTCAGCTCGCTGCCCTCGCCGCACGGCACAAGCAGTCCGCACATTGCCATAAGCGTAAAGAGTCCCAGCGTTTTGAGGGTGACGGTCTTGCCGCCGGTATTCGGTCCGGTTATCACAAGGGTGTCAAAATCCGAGCCCAGACGGATATCTACCGCAACGACCCTGCTCTTGTCGATCAGCGGATGCCGCGCCTGCTTTAGGTTGACGATCCCTCTGTCGTTGAGCACAGGCATGACCGCCTTCATTGAATAGGCGAGCTCTGCCTTTGCAAAGATCAGGTTGAGCTCGCAAAGGTTTGCGTAGCTTCGGATTATCGCGTCGGCATATCCTCCGGCGTCCGCCGAAAACTCAAAGAGGATGCGTTCGATCTCGTCCTCCTCCTTGCCCTTGAGCACCTTGATGTCGTTATTTGCCTGAACAACGCCCATCGGCTCGATAAAAACCGTCTGACCGCTCGAGGAGGTGTCGTGAACCAAGCCCGGAACGTTGTTGCGGCACTCGGCGCGGACCGGCACGACATATCTTCCGTCGCGCTGGGTGACGATCGCCTCCTGCAAATATTTTATGTAAGCCGAGCTGTGGATTATTTTGTCAAGAGCTTCTCTCGCCTTTGAGGAGGCTGTGCGTATTTTTCGGCGGATATCGGAAAGCGCGGGGCTTGCCTTGTCGGAAATTTCGTCCTCGCTTATGATCGCCGAGGTTATTTTTTCTTCAAGATATTTGTTAGAAACCAGTCCGCTGAAAAAAATATCCAGCGAGCTTTCAGCCGAGCCTGAGCGGGCTCTCCATTCCTTGACCGTGCGGATTATCCGCAGGGTATGGGCGATCCTCAAAAGCTCCGTCGTCGAAAGACAGCCGCCTGCCTGCGCTCTTCTAAGGCTTGAGGCGCAGTTGACCGCACCGCCAAAGGAAGGCGCGCCGAACTTTGCGCTCAGCATAAGCGCGTCGTCGGTCTGATTGAGCAGAAGCTGAGCCTTTTTCAGATCGTAGCTCGGTTCAAGCTCCAAAGCGGCGTTGCGCGCGTCGTCAAGCGAGGTCTGAGCCGCCAGCCTTTCGAGTATTTTATCAAGTTCAAGTGTTTTATAATGTCTGTTCATAGCTATATTTTATACGTTAATTGTTTTATAAAAACTTAGGGTCTTAAAATCCTTTTCAAAACGATGCTTTATGTAGCTTTCGCTCGCCGCGTTAAGGGCGGCAAGTCCGCTCTCGGAAAGAGCAAAGGAAAAAAGCTTGTCGTCGTCGGCGTAAACTGTGTGCCTAAGCGCGGTAAGCGAGCTTTCGTTCAGCGCGATCGCGCCGTCAAGTTTTTTGCCGCGGCAGGAGGCACATTCAAGCATTCCCTCGCGCGGCAGAAAATACATTGTTTCGGCGGAATATTCTCCGCAGGAGCGGCACATCCTCAGATCCGGCATATAGCCTGCCATGCTTGCGAGCCGCATTTCATAGCAGGGCTTTATCAGATCGGGCGGTCGCTTGCCCTCGCTCAGAAGATAAAGCGAATTGAGCGTGAGCCTGAGATAAGGATCGGCGTTATGCTCTCTTGGGCAGATCGTAAGCGCAAGCTCGCAAAAATACTGCGCAAGGCACATCTTAACAACGTCGCTCCTCAGCTTTGAAAAAAGCCTTATCGTTCTTGCTTCGCCGATCACATAGCTGTCGCGCCCCTTGTAGACCGTCAGCATGGAATACGCCAAAAGCGAGGTCGCCGCGCATTTTTGGCTCTTGATATTGTTCGCGCCTCTCACAAACGCGCGAATAACTCCGTTTGTTTTGGTAAGCGCGAAAACCAGCCTGTCCTTTTCACCGATATTCTGTTCCTTGATAATAAGACCTTCCGTTCGGAATTTCATCGGTTTCCTCCCGATTTACGGTGTCAGCTCCCGTATCCTTTGAATCCTGTATGCTTTTGTAGCGGATGTAGTCGAGCACGCTTCCGGTGGTAAAAAACACCTGCCACATATACCATTCGTCCATCACAACACCTCCGGTTTTTATCCGGTATTTATTGTTGCGAATGACGGACAAAATATTAAATGAAATTTTTGACTTTCTAAAGCTGACGATCAGTCAAAGTTCTTTTCGTCAAAGCCGAAGTTTTGGAGCAGCTGCGCGCGGTTGCGCCAGTCCTCCTTGACCTTTATCCAGGTTTGCAAAAACACCTTGCAGTCAAAAAACCTCTCGATGTCCTGACGCGCAAATGTGCTTATTTTTTTGAGCATAGAGCCGTTTTTGCCGATCAAAATACGCTTGTGGGTTTCTCTCTCGCAAAAAATCGTCGCGTCGATATCAAGGATACCGTTTTCACGCGTTTTCATTTTTTCGATCACGACCGCCGTTCCGTGAGGTATCTCCTTGTCGCAGAGACGAAGGATCTTTTCGCGGATGATCTCGGCAACGATGACCCTTTCGGGCTGGTCGGTCAAGGTGTCGTCGTCAAAGAAATGCCCGGTCTCGCTCGACTGCTTTTTCAGCTCGTCAAGCAGCTCGTCAAGTCCGCTTCCGTCCTGTGCGCTGACCGGAACCACCGCCTCAAAAGCATAAAGCTGAGTGTAGCTGAGGATCTGCTTCATCAGCTCGTCCTTTTCCTTTAGCATGTCGATTTTGTTGATCGCCAAGATCGCCGGCATATCAAGCTTTTTGAATTTTTCGATCAGCCCAAGCTCGGTGTCTCCCGGCTCCTTGCCGGCTTCAACGACCAGCATACAGCAGTCAACTCCGCCCACGCTTTCGTTGACCGAGCGCACCATATATTTTCCCAACGAATTTTTGGGCTTGTGCATACCCGGCGTATCAAAAAACACGAGCTGATATTCGCCCTGGGTCAGCACTCCGGTTATCCGGTTTCTTGTGGTCTGCGGCTTTGATGAAACGATCGCGATCTTCTGTCCCAAAAGCCTGTTCAATATCGAGCTTTTGCCAACGTTGGGTCTGCCCACGATCGCAACAAAAGCTGATTTTCCCTTTGCCTGTGTATCCATAAATCCACTCCAAACAAAAATCAAGGCTGACTCCAAGAGCCCTTTAGTATCTTTGAGTCAGCCCTATTTTTGATTAAACCTTGTCAACTATGTAGCTTGAAGAAGCAGGAAGTCCCAGCTCCTCCATAACATACTCTTCCTTCTCTCTCATTCTCACCTTGTCCATGTTTTCGATATGGTCATATCCGAGCAGGTGAAGAACGCTGTGAGCAGTCAGGTAGCCAACCTCTCTTTGCAGACTGTGGCCGTAAAGAGCCGCCTGATCCCTTGCCTTTTCCATAGAGATAACAACGTCGCCCAAAATCTTAGCGCCTGTCTCTCTGTCGGTGTCATAAACGCCGTTCTCGCCCATTGGGAAAGACAAAACGTCTGTTTCGATATCCTTGTCTCTGTACTGCTTGTTCAGCTCGCGAATACCCTTGTTGTCGGTAAAGGTCACGCTGATTTCGGCGGCTCCCTCAAAGTTTTCGAGCTGGAGCACCGCGTTGCAGCAACGGCGCACAAGCATTCTGATACCTGTCGGGATCTTTACTGCCTTTTGCTTGTTAGTGATTACTACTCTGATTTTATCTGCCATTTTGAGCGTCCTCCTAATCTGATTTTTTTCCGTTTTCATATTTGGCGTAAGCCTTGATAATATCCTGTACAAGTCTGTGGCGGACAACGTCCTTTTCGTCAAAGAAGCAGTTGCCTATGCCGTCAATGTTTTTTAGGATCTTCATACATTCCTTAAGTCCGCTTTTTGCACCCCTGGGAAGGTCGATCTGAGTTATGTCTCCGGTTATGACCATCTTAGAGTTAAAGCCAAGTCTTGTCAGGAACATTTTCATTTGTTCGCTTGTGGTGTTTTGAGCTTCATCAAGAATAATAAAGCTGTCGTCAAGAGTTCGTCCGCGCATATATGCCAAGGGCGCGACCTCGATATTGCCCCTCTCAACATATTTTTGATATGTTTCCGCACCCAGCATGTCAAACAGCGCGTCATAAAGAGGTCTGAGATATGGATCGACCTTGCTTTGAAGGTCGCCGGGGAGAAAGCCGAGCTTTTCGCCTGCCTCGACCGCAGGACGGGTCAGGATAATACGGTTGATCTGCTTTGACCTGAACGCCGTTACCGCCATAGCCACGGCAAGATAGGTCTTGCCCGTTCCGGCAGGTCCCACGCCGATCGTAACGGTGTTTTTGGCGATCGCATTGCAGTAACGCTTTTGACCGATGGTTTTGGGCTTTATCGGCTTGCCCTTGGCGGTGATGCAAATGCAGTCGCCGGCAAGCTGCTCGATTTTTTCCTCGCTGCCCTCGTTTACAAGCGAGATGCAGTAGCGGATGTTTTGATCCGACAACGCCTCGCCGCGGTTTATGAATTGCAGCAGGCTCTCGATCACCTTGCATGCCTTTGAAGCGTTTTCGGCGTCGCCCTCGATTTTCAGTTCGCTGTCACGACAGGTTATCTTTACGCCGAATTCGTGCTCGATAAGCTTTATGTTAGCGTCAAAGCTGCCGAAAAGTGCGACGGCGTTTTCCATTCTGTCAATATTAATAATCTGTTCCGTATTGCAAAACTCCCTATAAAATATAAGTACAACTATACATACAATGAATTTGTGTTAATTATACCACAAAATTTCGGATTTGGCTCGTAAAAAATAGTAGATTTTTATAGTTTTTTAAAATTTTGTATAGAATTACAAAAACAGCCCTATTATTTCTGTTTCATTTGTATGTTTTATTGTTAATTTTTTAACACTTTAAATCGTTTTGTTTTTTTATGTTGTCCTCAATGCCGCAAATCTATACATAAATAAATCACACGCAAAGCTAACGGCATAAAAATCCGGCAAACCGACAGCTTGTTTTTTATTCCGTTATATAGTAAAATACAAAGAAAAAAATAAAGGAGAAGACAATGATACAACATTTTATTGAGGGCATATTCATTTTTGAGAATGTTTTGCCTGTTGCCTTGATTTGCTATTTGATTATTTTTGCAGCCACTTGGCTGATCGGCAGGCGAAAGCCTTCGGCAAAGCTTATTCCGCGCTATATTTCGGAGTTTGTTTTGACCTGGTATGCCTGCGCAATACTGAGAATAACCGGCATACTCTGCACGAGCAAGGGCTTTTTGCCGCAGTTTTCAGAGCCGTTCCTGAACGGATCTTTTGATCAGCTTCCGTTTGTCGGAGCGTCGTTTCAAATGGTCGCGCTGAACTTTTTTCTGTTTGTTCCCCTTGGCTTTTTGCTGCCGTTGGCACTGCGCTTTAAGAAGCACAGATCACTCAAAGTTATTCTTATAGCCGTTTTGTTTTCCGTGCTGATCGAGACCGTTCAAATCTTTATCGGACGATTTTTTGAAATTGATGATATCATCGCCAATTCGCTCGGAGCTGTTTCGAGTACGCTTTTGTGGCAGGGCATATATTGGATAAAAACCAAGCAAATCAAAAAGGGTATTCTCGGAATCGTATCAGCCTTTATCGTCGGCAGTTTGTTTCTTGCGGGCGTATCATACATTGCAAACGGCGACCGCTTGCAGGAAGAGCTTTTACAAAAATACACCGATCTTCCGGAAGATACTGAGCTGGAAAACAACCTGGCTCATATTGATATTTCCTCAGGAGTTGACGCCAAAGCTTCGGCGAAAACGTTTGAGGATTTTGATTTTGCAAGTGTGTATTTGGAAATGAAATTGGATATTTCCAACAGCATTTCGCATTATGAACCCAAGCAAGCGGCAGATTTAAAAACCAGATCCGACGATATCTTGATTTCGGTTTATCTAAACGAACCGCAGACCTTTAATTTTTATAACAATCCCGATATCACTATGGAAAACGTCGTTTCGTGGTCTTATGACATTAACGACGGAAGCATATGGTATACCGATAGCAGCGGAAACGAATCTCTGCTGTCATTTGTCGGCAGAGATGATGCGTTTGTCAGAAACGAAAAGTTATTCGGACAAGCGAACGACTTATTGGATAAATATAATCAATCAAAAAATCAATAGGTACTTGACTTTTTTGCCGACTTATATTATAATCACATAGGTGTAAAGAAAAAAGCTTTACACCCATCTGAGACAGGGAGCTGTTAAAATGGAAAAAAACATTGAGATTTCTCTGTTGTCGGATTTTTACGGCAGCCTTTTGAAGCCCTCGGGCAGACAGGCGGTTGAGCTTTATTACAACGAGGATCTTTCTCTGTCCGAGATTGCCGACCAAACGGGGATCACCCGTCAGGGCGTTCGCGACAGCATAAAGCGCAGCGAGCAGCAGCTTTATGAATTTGAGCAAAAGCTCGGGATGCTCAAACGCTTTAACGAGCTTGAAAAGGGTCTGGAGCAAATCGCGCGCGACGCCGAACAGATTTGCCAAACGACCGGGGGCGAAGCAAAAAAGCTTGCCGAACGAATACAAAACACAGCGCGTTCACTAAGCGCGGATAATACAAAATAAAGCACGGTTTGCAAATTTGAAAAAAGAACTCTGTAGGGGCGCACCCATGTGTGCGCCCTAGTAAGCGCAACGGGTCTTAGGGCGCACACATGGGTGCGCCCCTACAAAGCTTTATTTAAATCAATTGCAAGGAGTGCAAAAAGAGGTTTTTATGGCATTTGAAGGACTTGCTGACAAGCTAAGCAACGCATTTAAAAAACTTAAAAACAAGGGCAAGCTTACCGAAAGCGACGTTAGAGAAGCCATGCGCGAGGTCCGCCTCGCACTTCTCGAAGCGGACGTAAACTACAAGGTTGCCAAGGATTTTACCAACACCGTGACCGAACGCGCGGTGGGTCAGGACGTTATGGAGAGCCTTACCCCGGCGCAGATGGTTGTAAAAATAGTTGACGAGGAGCTTACCGCCTTGATGGGCGGCGAAAACGCGCGAATCGAATTTGCCTCAAAGCCGCCTACAGTCATCATGATGTGCGGCTTGCAGGGCTCGGGTAAAACCACCCACACCGCAAAGCTCGGAAAGCTGCTCAAATCTCAGGGCAGAAATCCTCTGCTCGTTGCCTGTGACATCTATCGTCCGGCAGCTATCGACCAGCTAAAGGTAGTCGGCGGAAAAGCAGGCGTTCCGGTTTTTGAAATGGGCAAGGAAAACCCGGTCAAAATCGCCAAGGCTGCGATCCGCCGCGCAAAGGACTACGGCAACGACGTTGTTATCCTCGATACCGCGGGTCGTCTGCACATTGACGAGACCCTTATGGACGAGCTAAAGGATATCAAAGCCGAGGTCGAGCCAAACGAGATCCTGCTTGTTATCGACTCGATGACAGGTCAGGACGCGGTCAACGTTGCAAAGAGCTTTAACGAAAAGCTTGAGATCACAGGCGTTATCCTTACAAAGCTCGACGGCGACACCAGAGGCGGCGCGGCTCTTTCGGTCAAGGCTGTTACCGGCAAGCCGATCAAATTTGCCGGCACAGGCGAAAAGCTTGAGGACATAGAGGTATTCCACCCCGACAGAATGGCAAGCAGGATCCTGGGCATGGGCGACGTGCTCACGCTTATTGAGGACGCCCAGAACAAGATGGATCAGCAAAAAGCCGAGCAGATGGCTCAGAAGATGATGCACAACAAGTTCGACTTTGACGATCTTCTGGAGCAGTTCAACCAGGTCAAAAAGATGGGACCGCTCAAGGGTATCCTCTCAAAGCTTCCGGGAATCGGAAAGCAGCTTGACGATATCGACATTGACGACCGCCAAATCGACTGGCTGCAGGCAATCATTCTTTCGATGACCCCGGAGGAAAGAAGCAATCCCTCGCTGATGAATCCGTCGCGCAAGCGCAGGATCGCGGCAGGCTCGGGCAGAACCGTTGAAGAGGTAAACCGCCTTATCAAGCAGCTTGAGCAAATGCAAAAAATGCTAAAGCAGATGAATTCAAAGGGCAAGGCAACAAAGAAAAAGAAGAGAAAAATGATGCTCCCCGGACTCGGCGGAATGCCGATGGGAGGAATGGGCGGACCCGGCGGACCGGGAATGCCGCCGCAGAACTAAATCGTTTAACCAATAAAGGTAAACATAAATTTTATAATTATTATCAGAGGTGTAAATTATGGCAGTAAAAATCAGACTTAGAAGAATGGGTTCAAAGAAGGCTCCTTACTACAGAGTTGTTGTAGCGGATTCAAGATATCCAAGAAACGGACGCTTTATTGAGGAGATCGGAACATATGATATCCTCAAAAAGCCCTCAGAGTTCAAGGTTGACAGCGAGGCTGTTAAGAAATGGATCGCAAACGGCGCGCAGCCCACAGACACAGTCAAGGCTCTTCTCAAGAAGAACGGCGTAATCGACTGATTCGCGCGGAAAGGATTTTATAATGCAGGAACTACTCGCAATCATTGCCAAGGGTCTTGTTGACGACCCCAGCGCAGTAAGCGTTGAAGCCGACGCTCCGGCAGAGGACGGTACGATCGTATACCACATCCACGTTGCCGAGAACGACATGGGCAGGATCATCGGAAAGCAGGGCAGGATCGCCAAGGCTATCCGCACGATCGCCCGCAGCGCGGCTATCCGCAAGGAAGAAAAAATAATGGTCGAGATCGACTGATAAAAAACGTCTTGTCAAAAACGGCAAGACGTTTTTATTTGGTTTAAATGAAATAAAACAATACCATCTAACAAAACGCAGAAGCATGGTCACCGTGCTTCTGCGTTTGAATTTGTGTATTATTGTATTATATTTTAACTTTAGGGCAAATTTAAATAATCTGTAAAAATTATTTCAATGCAGCTATTGCGGCTTCTATCAGGGAGATCTGCTCTCTTTCCTTTTCTGCCTGACCCTTGACCTTTTCGATCACCGCTGCCGGAGCTTTTGCTACAAAGCCCTGGTTATTGAGCTTGCCTTCGCTTTGTGCAAGGCGTTTTTTGACCTGCTCAAGCTCCTTGTTGAGCCTTTTGAGCTCGGCTTCCTTGTCAACAAGCTCCTCCATGGGAATATAAATCTTGGCGTCGGCGGTTACGATCGTTACCGCGCCGTCAAGCTCAAAGCTGTCGGCAACCTCAACGCCGCTCGCCGATGCGAGCTTTTCGATAAACGCCGCGCCGTCGGTAAAGGTCTGCGGGAATTTTGTTGCGATATAAACCTTTGCCTTTCTTGACGGAGGAACATTCATCTCGTTTCTTCTGTTGCGGATCGCGCGGATCGCTTCCATAACGCGCTTCATTTCCTGAGCCGCCTCGGGGAAGTTGAGTGCCTCGTCATAGCTTGGATAAGCCGAAAGCATAACGGTCTCGCCCTCGTGCGGTATCGTCTGCCAGATTTCTTCGGTTATGAACGGCATGAATGGGTGAAGCAGTCTGAGGATTTGGTCAAGCACATACAAAAGCACCTGACGAGCGTTTTGAGCGTCCTCGCCCTCGCTTGAAAGTCTTGCCTTTACAAGCTCGATGTACCAGTCGCAGTAGCAGTCCCAAATAAACTCGTATACCTTTTGAACAGCGATCCCCAGTTCAAACTTTTCGAGGTTTTCGTTTACCTCCTTGGCAACCGAGTTGAGGGTGGACACGATCCACTTATCCTCGGTGGTCAGAGTGGACGGAAGCTCGTTTTTAACGTCAAAATCGTCGATATTCATATGAACGTAGCGTGATGCGTTCCAGAGCTTGTTTGCAAAATTTGAGCAAGCCTCGATCCGCTTTTCGGAATAACGGATATCATTTCCCGGTGAGTTTCCGGTAACAAGCAGGAAGCGCAGAGCGTCCGCGCCGTATTTGTCAATCACCTCGATTGGGTCAACGCCGTTGCCCAGAGATTTTGACATCTTTCTGCCCTGCTCGTCGCGCACGATACCGTGCATGAACACAGTCTTAAAGGGTGCTTCTCCGGTATGCTCAAGCGCGGAGAATATCATTCTTGCGACCCAGAAGAAGATAATATCGTAGCCGGTCACAAGGGTGTCGGTGGGATAGAAATACTCCAAATCGGGAGTTTTGTTAGGCCAGCCAAGGGTCGAGAAGGGCCAGAGCGCGGAGCTGAACCAGGTGTCAAGGGTGTCCTCATCCTGATTCATGTGAGTGCAGCCGCATTTCGGGCATTTTTCGGGAGCGGACTTGGCAACAACGACCTCGCCGCACTCGTCGCAGTAATAAGCAGGGATCCTGTGGCCCCACCAAAGCTGACGCGAAATGCACCAGTCCTTGATATTTTCCATCCAGTGGAAATAAACCTTTTCAAATCTGTCGGGAATAAACTTGGTTTCTCCGTCCTTGACCGCCTTGACCGCAGGTCCGGCAAGGGGCTTCATCTTTACAAACCACTGCTTTGAAACCATAGGCTCTATCGTTGTGTGGCAGCGATAGCAGGTTCCTACGTCGTGGGTGTGCGCCTTGACCTCTTTTAGCGCGCCGATAGCCTTGAGATCCTCCAAAATAGCCTCTCTTGCCTCGGCGGTCGTCATTCCGGCGTATTTTCCGCAGTCAAGAACCTCGGGCTCGTTTTCGGCAAGCATACCCTTTGCCTTGAGCTCCTCATACTCCGCAACGTCCTTTGCGCCCGTCATATGGCCGTCGTATGTAAAGCAGCGAACCATGGGCAGACTGCAACGCTGGCCGACCTCAAAGTCGTTGGGGTCGTGTGCCGGGGTGATTTTTACAACGCCGGTGCCCTTTTCCATATCGGCGTGCTCGTCGCAAACGATAGGCAGCTCCTTGTCAAGAAGCGGCAAGATCACATGACAGCCGTGCAGATGCTTGTAGCGTTCATCGTCCTTGTTGATCGCTACCGCGGTATCTCCGAGCATTGTTTCGGGACGGGTAGTTGCGATCTCAAGATACTCGCCGGTCTCCTTTACCTTATATAAAAGGTGCCAGAAGTGACCCTGCTGCTCCTCGTACTCAACCTCTGCGTCGGAAATAGAGGTGCGGCAGTGCGGGCACCAGTTTACCATTCGGCTTCCGCGGTAGATCTTGCCCTCGTTATAGAGCTTTACGAACACCTCTTTTACCGCGTCAGAGCAGCCCTCGTCCATTGTAAAGCGCTCGCGCTCCCAGTCACAGCTAACGCCCAGCTTGCGAAGCTGCTTTGTAATGCGTCCGCCAAATTCTTTTTTCCATTCCCATGCGCGTTCAAGGAATTTTTCACGTCCCAAATCCTCCTTTGAAACGCCCTCCTTGCGCATTGCTTCAACGATTTTTGCTTCTGTGGCGATCGAAGCATGGTCTGTGCCGGGGAGCCAGAGTGCGCTGTAGCCCGACATTCTTTTCCAGCGAATGAGAATATCTTGCAGGGTTTCGTCAAGCGCGTGACCGATGTGAAGCTGACCGGTGATATTCGGCGGCGGCATCACGATCGTGTAAGGCTTTTTATCCTTGTCAACCTCGGCGTGAAAGTAATTTCCTTCCAGCCAAAAATTATAAATATCTTCCTCAAAGCCGGACGGCTTGTAGGATTTTGCAAGTTCCTTTGCCATAAAGATCCTCCCTGTGCTTTTTATTTTATATATTAATTTTTATTATCTCATTTTTGCTTCGGTTTGTCAATAATAGTTCCTCCGCCCACGACGTAATCGCCGTCATATAGCACCACAGCCTGTCCCTTGCAGATCGCGCGCTGCGGCTCGTCAAAAACCACATGGAGAGTATTGTCGTCAAGCTGTTCTGCCGTTGCCGGCTGCTCCTTTTGATTATAGCGAACTCTCGCCTTGACCCTTATCGGCTTTTCAAGCCTTTCAACCGAGATCAAATTTATATCATCCGCATAGAGCTCGCGCGAAAAAAGCGCGTCGTTCTCACAGAGAACCACCTTGTTTTCGGCAAGGTTCTTCTCCTTTACATACATTGGACAGGGCAAAGCAAGTCCAAGACCCTTTCGCTGACCGATAGTATAACGGATGATGCCCTTGTGCTCCCCGAGGATCCTTCCGCTCTCATCAACAAAATCGCCGTTCGGGTATGCTTTGCCGGTGTATTTTTCGATAAAGGCAGCGTAATCTCCGTCCGGAACAAAGCAGATATCCTGGCTGTCACGCTTGTGAGCGTTGATAAGCCCAAGCCTTTCGGCGGTCTCGCGGGTTTTGTCCTTTGTGAGAGAACCGAGCGGAAAAAGCGTCTTTTTGAGCTGAGACTGAGTGAGCGAATAAAGCACATAGCTTTGATCCTTTGACGGATCGACGGCTTTTTTCAAAAGATATCTGCCTGTGGCTTCGTCGCGCTCAATTTGAGCGTAGTGTCCGGTCACAACATAGTCAAAGCCCAGCTCATCTGCGCGCTGAACGAGCTTTTCAAACTTGATAAAGCGGTTGCAGTCTATGCATGGATTCGGCGTATAACCGTTTTCATACGCCTTGATAAAGCGGCTGATGACCGTGCTTTTGAAGCTGTCTTTAAAATTCAGCACATAATAGGGTATCTCAAGCCTTGCGCAAACGCTGCGCGCGTCCTCGATATCGTCAAGAGAGCAACAGGTTTTTTCGCGTGATATGTCAATATCGTCATTATCAAACAGCTTTAGCGTGATTCCGGCGACCTCATATCCCAAGCTTTTTGTAAGATAGGCTGCAACAGAGCTGTCTACTCCGCCGCTCATAGCAATCAAAGCCTTTTTGTTCAAATTATTCACCGAGCCTTATCATTTCTTCAATACATTTTCCTGCGTCACGAATCGTTTCGGAGTCGAGCAGGATCTCCTCTCCGCCCTTTCCGACAAGAGCGTTGTATACGTCGGTTAAGGTGATAGACTTCATATCCGGACATATCAGCTTTTTGGACAGCAAATAAAAGTATTTGTCGGGACAAAGATACTGCAAATGTTCTGCGATACTGATTTCCGTTCCGATAATAAATTCGTTTTTATCAGAATTTTGCGCATAACTCATGATCCCGGAGGTTGAGCCGACATAATCAGCCAGAGCGGTGACCTCGGGCAGACATTCGGGATGCACCAAAAGCTCGGCGTTCGGATGAAGCTCCTTTGCAAGCCTTGCTTCCTCTGCGGTTACAGCAGCATGGACCGGGCAGCAGCCGTCGAGAAGCTTTATGTTCTTGTCCGGACATTTTTGAGCGACATAGCTGCCCAGGTTGCGGTCGGGAACAAAGAGTATGTTTTTTTCTTCCATATTATTGATGATCTTCTCCGCCGACGAGCTTGTTACACATACGTCACAGATCGTTTTCAGCTCGGCGGTCGTGTTAATATAAGCAACGACCGAATAGTCGGGATAATCATTCTTTACGCGTGAGATCATCTGCCTGTCCATTTGATCCGCCATAGCACAGCCTGCGGTGGGCTGAGCGAGGATCACCTTTTTGTCGGGAGAAAGCAGCTTGCAGGTTTCCGCCATAAATCTTACGCCGCACATAATTATTGTTTTATTGCTCACCTTGGAAGCGTCAACACTCAGCTTGTAGCTGTCGCCGGTAAAGTCGGCGATTTCAATTATTTCGTGCGCCACATAACTGTGTGCAAGTATGCAGGCGTTGTTTTGCTCCTTGAGCCTTATGATTTCTTTTTGGAGTTGACTGATATTCATTTTCATCATCCCTTTCGGAGATTTCTTTTTTCTATTATACATTTTTGTATGAATATATGCAATATATTTTGAATTTTAAGTCTCAGTTTCGGCGATTTAACAAGGTTTTAGCCCGGATTCATTATATTTTCTTTATAAATTTCAAAAACACTATTTACAATTGATTAAATTTGTGTTACAATTAGTGCATTAATTATTAGAAAACGAATCGTATATTTTTTATACTATTTTGTTAATTAGGAGGAATTATTATGAAAAAGTTTTTTGCTTCGATCGCTGCAGTAATGCTGATCGCAATCTCGGCAGTCCCTGCCTTTGCTTTTGATAGCCCTGAGGCTACAACTGCTCCGGGTTCAGGCACTTCTAAAACTACTACCACAGGCGGCGGCAAGGCTGTTGTAGTTGATAACGGAGTTTCTTCTCCAAAGACCGGTTCTTCCGACACAGCTGCTTATATGGCTATAGCTCTTTCTCTTACTGCGTGCGGAGCTGCCGGAGCTGCGCTTTTGAAATCAAAGGCAAGCAAATAATTTTTGTGAGCAAATAAAGCCTTCGGCACCGAGGGCTTTATTTTTTTAAGCAGGAAATATACCCTTTTAAAACATGAGGTATCCCATTTGTTTTTTAGAGATGCTCGTATTGACACAATAGGCTTAAAATGTTACAATATATATTATTAGGGTGACTACAAATGAAAAAAAACAATAAACTATTTATTATAATCATCGTTGTTTTCGCTCTTGTGTTTTTGGGAGCGTGCGGATATCTTGTCTATAAAAATTTTATTATAAAAAGCGCGGAGGATGCTTACAACAAGCTTGCTTCATCCGTTGTATCTCAGGAAACCACGGTTCCAACTCTTTCTTTTGAAAATGAAAATAAAATTGATAAAGAGTATGCCGATAACCCGGTTGATTTTGATACCTTGATCGAGGACAACGAGGATATCTACTCTTGGATATATGTTCCGGATACCAATATTGACTATCCGGTCGTTCAAAGCCACGTTGATGATAATTATTATCTCGATCATGATATATACGGCAACTACAGCTTTCCCGGAGCAATTTATTCTCAGGTTTGCAACAGCACCGACTGGAATGACCGCGTCACCGTGCTTTACGGTCACAACATGCTGAACGGAAGCATGTTTGCAAATCTTCACTATTTTGAAGACAGAGATTATTTTGACGAAAACAGACATTTTTATATATTTACCCCAACCCGAAAATTGACATATGATATTGTCGCCGCCTTTGTGTACGACGACAGACATATAATGAATTCCTTTGACTTTAAAGACGACAAGGTGTTTAAGGAATTTTTGGATTCCGTAAAAAATCCTCGCTCGATTTACAGCAACGTCAGAGAGGATATTGAGCTTAATTTGAACAGCAAGCTTGTTGTTCTCAGTACCTGCGTGAATTACGGCGAGGGACGTTATTTGGTGATAGGAGTACAAGCTAACGATGAACCCACAGAATGAAAATCAAAATGAAAACGAAGTAAACGGCGGCAAAAACGATGCTGCCGGCGAAAACATCGTAGAAAACAGTACAGAAAACAGCGTAGAATACAGCGAAACAGCTATGGCTGTTGAGCGTCGCCCTGTTATCAAGGACGAAAAAACCGTCTCCGACGAAATCACAGACTATGTTTTTTCCAGCAGGTCAAATCATAAGCATAAAAAGAAGGTCAAGCGTTATCACCACCATCATCATCATGACCACAATCACGATCATGAGCAAGAACGTATTGAACAACAGAAAAAGAACAGAAAACGCTTTATAAAAAAGGTTGTTTTGGGAATCGTATGCTCGCTTTTGGCTCTGATTTTGATTGCGGTCGGAAGCGGCATATTCATGATGATAAACGGCGAAAACCAGCTTTTGACGAGTGATTACAATATTACTGTTCCGGATTTCGCCGAAACTCAGGGCAACGGAAAATTCATTTATTACAACGGTCACACCTACAGCATGAAGGAAAATCTTATCAACTTCCTATTCCTTGGAATCGATAAGGAGAATATCAATCTGCAAAAGGAAACCGGTACACAGGGACAGGCGGACGTTATTATTCTCGCGTCCTTCGATACAAAGACCCGCAAAACAACCATGCTCAATATTCCGCGTGATACCATGACGGACGTAACTGTGCTAACACCGGACGGATTGTATGTAGGCATGAAGAACCAGCAAATCTGTCTTTCCTACGCTTACGGCAACGGAAAAGATCAAAGCTGTGAAAACACCCTACATGCTGTTCAGAGGATTTTCTATAATTTGCCGATCTCAACCTATTTCTCTCTGGATCTGGACGGTCTTGAGTTTGTAAACGACAGTATCGGCGGAGTTGACGTTACTTCTCCGCAAACGATCGGCGAGTTTGTCGCAGGTCAGTCTTACCACCTCATGGGCAAGCAGGCGGAAAGCTTTGTTCGTACCAGAGGCGACGAGGCATACGCCAACCTTCAGAGAAATGAAAGACAAAAGATCTATATGCAGTCGTTTATGAACACTGTTATTTCCCAGACGAAAAAGGATATTTTCACTCCCCTTAATCTTTTCAACTCTACCGCTCCCTACTCCTGCACAAACCTCAACCCATCAAAGGTCACCTATCTTACCAAGGAGGCCATGACAGGCGGTTCTGTGCAATTCGAGATCAATAACATTCCGGTTTATTTCACCGTAAATAATGACAGTGTTGAAAACTATATTCTGGAAAAAGAGTTCTTTGAGCAGTTTTTGACTGTTTTCTATGACATGGTAAGCTGATTTATCACAACAAATCGGCTGCCTGTACAATTTACTTGTGTATTTTGCAAAGATCAATTGTTAATATTTCACACTAACTGACTATATTTTTTGTGCATTTTTTTGAGCGTTTTTTGTTTACAACTTTTTAATATTATGCTATAATGAGTGTGTTGGAATATAGTTGTAGTTGGGTTATATTGCAAATTTATATTCAGCAACGGTGCAATTCTCTTCTTGATTGCCCAAAATATGCCTTATATTCGGATAGGAGGATTCTAATGAAAAAGGTGTTTACAATTCTGGCTGCGATCCTTATGCTCGCATTTTCGGTAGTTCCCGTTTTTGCCGAAGAGGTTAAAAGCCCTGAGGCTACAAAGGCAAGCTACGTAATTGAAGTCGGCAAGCCCGAAAGCGGACACGGCTATCGTGTTGATTATGAGATTAAATCCGAGATCAAAGAGGACGGAAGACAGACTGTTAAGTTCTACGTTACCACTGACGATGACACCGAGTTTATTGATTGGATTATCGAAGGTGACTATGATCCCGATCAAAACCTCGATTTGAGCAAACCTGAAATCGAGCTTGAAATCTTTGGACCGGTAAAGGTAGTACCTAACGTTAAGACAAACGAGCCTACAGGCGACAGCAATGCAACTCAGCCGACAACAGCGGTCGTTGTATCTCCCAGCGAGGGTCAGCCTGCAACATCAGGTTCAGACAAGGGCAAGACCTCAAGCGGAACACAGCAAGGCGGTTCAGGCTCTGCTGTTGTTACACAGGACAAGGGTTCAACATCTCCGCAGACAGGCTCTGACAACACAATTGCTTACGTTGTACTTTTAGCATCAGCAGCAGTTTGCTGTGCAGCTGTTATTAAATACAGCAAGTCAAAATAATAAGACACGTAAACAAAGCAGAACGATGAATAGAGTCCTCGTGATTTTGCGGGGACTTTTTGCTTGTGTGGCTTTTTGCCGAAATCAAAGACCGGGTCAGGTCTTTATCATTCATACAAAATAAATCCATATTTGGATTAAACAGAGGTGAAATAATGGAGAACAAAAGCATAGAGGACAGTATTTCACAAATTGAAAAAAGCCGGCTTGACAGAATCAGCCAAAGCAGGAAGAATTCACTGGGCAATGATGCGATCATCAAGGAGCTCGAACAAAGGGTCCGCGAGGATGAGGAAGCCCAGCTAAAGGAGCTTCAGGGCGAAGACGCCCCGGAGGAATCCTCAGAAAGCTCAAAACACCTGCACCACCATCACCACCATCACCACCATCGGCATCGGCATCACCATCACCACAGCAGCAGTAAGAAAAGCAAACACAGCAAAAGCAAGCACAAAAAAAGCAAAACGTGGAAGAAGGTTTCCTTGGCAATCGGATGCGTTTGCCTTGCGCTGATAATCGGAGTAATCTCGACAATAGCATATTTGCTTATCGACGGTAAAAATCAGCTGAAAGCAGATGATTTGAACATCAAAACACCGGATTTTGCAAGGGTAACAAATGAAGACGATACCCCCTACATATTATACAATAAGCATAAATACACCTTTAAAAAGAATATCATAAACATGCTGTTTATGGGTGTTGATAAATATACCGAGGAAATTGAAACCGACGAAAACGGAGAGGAAATGAACGGTCAGGCTGACGTCCTGATCCTCATGTCTTTGGATTCCGCCAACAACAAGGCGTCGCTTATCAATATTCCCAGAGACGTTATAGCAGATGTAAAGATCTACTCTCCAATGGGAGACTATATGGGAATAGAAAAGCAACAGATCTGTCTTGCCTATGCCTATGGAACCGACAAGGAAGAAGGCTGCGCCAACACAATTGATTCCGTAAAATCAATATTCTACAATGTGCCGATAAACACATACTATTCACTTGACCTTGCCGGACTTCCGGTTATCAACGACAGCATCGGCGGAGTGGATGTTGTTTCTCCCGAAACTATCGGAAGCTTTGTGAAGGACAAAGAATATCACCTTGAGGGGAATCAAGCCAGAGATTTTGTTATCACAAGAAGCCACACAGAAAGTGACGCCAATCTTGTGCGTAACAAACGCCAAAGGATATATATGGAATCCTTTTTGAATAAGCTTATTAAAAAAACAGGGTCTGATTTTTCGACTCCCTTAAAGCTTTACAGTACAGTTGAAACCTATTCCTGCACAAACCTTAACCCCTCAAAGATATCTTATCTTGCAAAGGAAGCTGTTATGGGCGGAATAAAATACGAAATCATGAATGTTCCCGTAACCGTTACTCAGGTGGATACCCACGCAGAAAACTATATCAAGGAAAAAGAATTCTATGAAATGTTCCTTAAGGTGTTCTACGACGAAGTAAAATAATATTAAATTCTTTTTCAACTATAAAAGCCTTATGACTGCATGTATATAATACAGCAAGCATAAGGCTTTTTTACAGCGATTTCCAAATGTTATTTCCCAATGGATGCGTTGTCAGGCTTTTGACTTTTGACTCTCAATAACGATTCTGCCCAAACTAAAAAATCCTGCCACTTTCGTGACAGGACTTTTTTGGCGCGCCGGAAGAGACTCGAACTCCCGACCTTCTGATTCGTAGTCAGACACTCTATCCAGCTGAGCTACCGGCGCATTGCGGTTTTACGCAAGTAATATAATAACATATATTCACAAAAAAAGCAAGTCTTTTTTTCAATTTACGGAAAATTGAATCTATTATCTTGCAATAAGCCGTTCAATATGCTAAAATAAAAACATATTCTTTTGCAAAAGCAGGTGATTTTATGAGCAAAGCTAATACAAAAATCAATACAGCGGAAAATGTTGCCGAGGAAATTGCCGCAGAACAAACCGAAGCCGTTGCAGAAGCTTCTGTTCGTTCGGAAAACAAGCTGCTTGGCAGCCTGAAATATTTTTTGACTATCGGCATTGTGCTCGGCATTTTTGTGGGGCTTGTATGGCAGCCCGAGAACAATGAGATAGGAACAAAGGTGCTCATGGGAATGTTGATTTTCGGCGGGCTCGGCGCGGTAATCGGCTTGATTGCCGGATCCCTCGGCGGAAAAGATAAGGATAAGAAAGAACAGTGAGCATTGTTATCTGCCCGATATGCTCGGAGGATCTCTCCCCTGACAGCCGCACACTGAGATGTAACAATAACCATTGCTTTGATTTTGCCAAGGAAGGCTACGTCAACCTGCTTTCGTCAAACAAATCCGGCGACAAAAAAGGCGACAACAAGGAGATGGCACGCGCACGCAGGGATTTTCTTAACCGCGACTATTATCTTCCTCTTGCCAAAGCGGTTGGAGACTGCGTTGAAAAATACTCCTCACCGGGAGACGCCGTTCTTGACATATGCTGCGGCGAGGGCTACTATACTCAGCGGATCTCCGAATGGTATAATCGCGACTACTACGGCTTTGACATTTCAAAGAACATGGTCAGGCTTGCCGCAAAAAGGAATTGCCCGGCAAAATTTTTTGTAGCGAATATTTCCTCTATTCCGGTGAAAACCGGCGCGGTCAAGCTTGCCTTTCATCTTTTTGCGCCGTTTCACAGTGCGGAATTCAGGCGCGTGATCTCGGACGACGGAGTTATTGTCACAGCGATCCCCGGCAAAAATCATCTTTTTGGCTTGAAGCAGGTGCTTTATGACGAGCCGTATTACAATGACGAAAAAGAGCCCGAGCATGACGGTCTTGAAGCGGTTGAAAAAATCCGCGTAAAAAGCACGGTCACTATCAGCGGCAAAGAGAATATCGCGGCGTTGTTTGAAATGACGCCCTATTTTTACCACACCCCGTCAGAGGGCATGGCAAGACTTGAAAAGCTCGACGTACTTACAACCGAGCTTGAATTTGTACTGATAGTATACAAAAAATCTGAGGACGCTGTTACGCGCCTATAAAACACAAAAACTATCCCTCCTGATTTCAAAACGAAACCGGGAGGGATTATTTTTATGTCGGACTGTTTTTTTGAAACAGAAAACGTGAAAGGTTATCCTAAATTCACATCAAATCTTGCAATATACTTTTGCAAAAGGGTTACATCCAAAATATTCACTGAACCGTCGCCGTTTGTATCTGCTACTTTAAGCTGGTTTTCGTCAAACTCCGAAAGCTTTGCAAGATAATACTGAATTGCAGTACAGTCGAGAATATCAACTTCGTTGTCCATATTTACATCACCTATATAACGAAAATCAAAACCGTTATCTCCGGCAAATCTTTGGACATCGGTATCTCTGTTTCCGTAAATAGTAAGGCTTGTTTTTATTCTTTCATGATTGTAATCTTCACAATACCCTAAGCAATAGTTTTTAAAGGTTATCACGCTGTCCGGAATTTTTATTTCCAACAATTTTGGACAACAGTAAAATGCACCTTCCTCAATGCTTGTTACACCGTAAGGAATAGTAACACGACTGAGATTTTCGCAATTTTCAAACGTGGAGGGTCGAATAGCTTTGAGCTCTTTAGGCAGTTTTATTTCAGTTAAGCCGTTACAACCATAAAACGCTTCTCTGCCGATCTCTGTAATGCTGTCCGGAAATGTGATTTCCGTAATATTAGTACAATTCAGAAAAGCTTCAACTCCGATTTCGGTAACACTGTTCGGAATTGTTATTTCGCTAAGATTTGTACATCCGCTAAAACCCGAAAGATAAGTTACACTATCAGGAATACTTACCTCTTTAAGCTTTGTGCAGCTATAAAAGGCATTCTTTTCTATTCGTGCAACAGTATCCGGAATAGTTACACCGGTAAGACTTTGACATTCAGAAAAAGCATTTTCCGCAATGTTCACCGTTCCGTCCTTTATTTCCACATAGGACGGACATTCTCCTATGTATTTATAAGCAACCTTACCCAAGTATAGCATTCCGTCAGGTAAACTGTTGTACCATATCGTGTTGTCAAAAGCTTCTGTGCCGATACTTATAACGGAATCCGGTATAATTATTTCCGCAAGCTTTTTACAGTTTTTAAACGCACAGTATCCGATATCAGTCACGCTGTTTGGGATCGAGACAGAAGTTAGCTCATAACAGTATATAAACGCAGACGAACCAATTTTTGTAACGCCGTCAGGAATATCCACATTTGTAAGCTTACTGCAAGAATAAAATGCATCTCTTCCAATTACATTTAGACTGTCCGGAAGCGAAATATCATCTAGCTGCGAACATCTATTAAAAGCAAACTCACCGATCTCTTTGACTCCGTCGGGAATATTTATTTCGCTTAACGACCTACAATTATAAAACGATCTGTCAGCAATTGCAGTGATCCCTTTTGGAAGGGTAATTTTTTTTAGCGATGAGCAATTATAAAACGCGCATTTTCCGATACTTTTAACGCTTTCGGGAATATTTATATCGCTTAGTAAACTGCAATTGAAAAAAGCATTTTCACCTATACTTTTTACACTATTGGGAATTGTGATACTTTCAAGGTTCACGCAATAATAAAATGCATAGTTTCCAATATTGGTTACTCCGTCTTTAATTACAACACTTTTCACGTCCGAGTCTACCCACGGATTGTGATCATACGAATTAGTGTAATCATCCATTTTGCCTATACCGCTAATTGTCAAAGTACCCTCATTATCTAAGGTCCATTTACAGTCGCCGGTCGTACCTTTATCCAAATATATATCGTCTAAATCAACAAAGGGTATATTATTTTTTATTGCGTACCTAAAAGCTGCGGAATTTTTGTAACCGTAAATAGTTAAGTTGCTGTTTCTGAAAAACGCGTCATCTTCAATTTCGGTTACACTATCGGAAATTATAATTTTATCAAGCTCACCGCAATCAAAAAACGCGTGCGAATCAATTTTACTTACACTGTCGGGAATCGTTATTTCTGTAAGAGCACTGCACTCATGAAAAACACCGTATTGTATTGTGCTTATACCGTAAGGTATAGTTATTTCAGTGATTTTCGGACATTCACAGAACGCAAAAATACCAATCATATCAGCTTTTTCGGGAAGAATTATTTCGCTGAGTGAGCTGCAATGGTAGAAAGCATATTTTCCTATTCTGTTTACGCTTTCCGGAACAGTTACGCTTGTAAGGCTTTCACAGTAAAAAAAAGCATAATCCCCAACATTTCGTACTCCCTCTTTGATTATAACCTTTTTTATATCAAAAAATCTCCACGGATTGTAATTGTTATTTGATTCGAGATCATAGTCTGTCATATAACCGTTTCCGCTGATCGTGAGCGTGCCTTCCTTGTCAAGAGTCCATGTGCAGTCTCCGGTTTTTCCGATTGCTTCAAACTCGTCCTCTGATTCCAGATCAATAAAAGAGAATCCGTTTTCCTCAGCATATTTCTGAGCCGCAGAGTATTGATAGCCGTAGATTAACAAGCAGTCGTATTTTTTATAGGATCCATAATCAAAGGCGTAGCCATAGTCTGTGTTTTTGTAATATCCAAAAGCCCTTTCTCCGATATTTTTAACACTCGCGGGTATGGTTGCTTCTATCAACTGTGTTCCTAAAAACGCGGCTGATTCAATTCTTGTCATACTGTCGGGGAGAACGATGCTGTTCAGCGCTGTTTCGGAAAATGCCTTATATCCGATCTTCGTCACACCGTAGGGAATCGTTACATCTGTCAGACATTCGCAATAATAAAACGCTTCGTCACTGATGCTCTCCAAGTTTTTGGAAATAGTAGCTTTTTTTAAGTCCCTGCAATAACCAAAAGCACGGTCACCGATGCTTGTTACACTGTCCGGGATTACCAGCTCTTTTAATCCGCTGCAATAAAAAAATGCATCTTCTTCAATAACGGTTACGCTATCCGGAATCGTCAAGCTTGACAAATCGTAACACGCTGTAAACGCGTTATCACCAATACTCGTAACAGTGTTAGGGATCGTCATTTCCGTTATTTCAGACCAAGCAAATGCGTAAGGTCCGATACGCTTTATACCGTTGGGAATGATCGAAGACTTGCACCCGGTAACTAAAATGTCTGTTGCGGTCTCAATAACAGCGTTGCAGTTGTTTCGGCTGTCATAGACCGGATTATTCGGGCTGACTGTGATTGCTTCAACATCGGTGCAACCTGCAAAAGCACCATCTTCAATCAGTGTTACACTGTCTGGGATGGTAATGCTTTTTAACCTATAACAATACAAAAACGCACTTCTGCCAATAGTTTTTAATCCATTTGGAAATGTGATCTCTTCAAGATTATAACAACCGTAAAAAGCATCGTAGTCTATTTTATTTAAGCTGTCAGGCAAGTTTATCGCGCTTAGAGAACTGCATTCTGAAAATGCACAGCCGCATATTTCAATCAAACTATCAGGCAGGCTTATTTCTGTCAGATTTCTGCAATCACGAAATGCGTATGCAGCAATGCCGGTTGTTCCGTCCTTGATTTGAATATAAGTATTCTCCGGCATTTCTCCCTTGTATTTATAGACGCATTTGCCAATATAAACAACGCCGTCCGGCTGGTTCTTATACCATGCCGTTGAGCCAAATGCTTCATATCCAATGCTTGTTAAGCTGTCAGGAATGGATATATCCGTAAGGGATGTACAGTTATTAAAGGCATAACTGTCAATATAGGTCACGCTGTCCGGAATACTTACGCCGGTAATATGACTACAATTGGAAAACGCACACCAACCTATACCGGTCACTCCTTCATTAATTACAAGCTTTGTTATATTGATCCCGTAATGATCTTCCAGCTCATAAAAGTATTTTATACCGTCACCTGTATCCTTATAAACTGCCTCGCCGTCTCCGCTGATCGTCAGCGTGCCGTTTTCGTCAAGCACCCAGGTGCAGTCGCCGGTCACACCGCTTGCGGGCGTTGCTCCCACGCTCCCGACTTTTTCGGCGGACGCTTCCGCGCCTGCCCCTTCTCCTGCTTCGGCGGCTGACGTTTCAGCCGCACTTACAGCCACAGGCGTTGCCGTGAACGCACTTATTGTCAGCATAGCCGACAGGATCACTGCTGTTAGTCTCTTGGATTTTGATTTCATTCTGAAAAACCTCCTTTTGCTTGATTAACTTGATTAAAATTAAAATAAGGAATCCCCGATTGATTCGCGCCGTAAGGCTGTTCATACATATCGCCGCTGGATAATCTGTCAGCATGATTTGTACAAACCGAATAATCAGTGATTCCTTTTATCCCCAAATATTTAAAGGGCACCTCTGAACAACTGTGAATTTTTAGAGGTACCCTTAAGGCAACACCGCATAAATCTGGTGCGCGGATTGCGTAGTCAGATTTTTCGTCAGAATGTACAAATAATCAGTGTGAATACTGACGTATGGATACTGATTTTTGGGCAGTCTGACGGAATAATATGCAAGCAATCCGCGCACCAGAATTATGCGGTATTGCCTTAACAATTACATCATATCACTTTTTTTGAGGTTTTGCAAACCAAAAACAACCAAACATTTTTATTGATATCCTACAAAAAATCCGAATAAAAATTCATCCCTCCTGATTTCACAGCGAAACCGGGAGGGATTTTTTGGTTATTTTTGATTTTTTTAGAAAGCTTAACAGCTTATTAGATCAAGCCTACAAGTATTTTCTGGATAGTTGTTGCGTCGTTAATGTCAATGTATCCGTCGTTGTCAATGTCTGCAACCGCCAGAGCCTCGTCTGACAGGGTTTCAAGCTCCGCAAGATAGAATTGCAGAAGCGTTGCGTCGTTGATCGTCAGTTCTCCGTCAAGGTCGATGTCGCCCATTATGGGTTCGGGAGCATTTTTGTTTACGACCGCCTTGATCGCAAAGGTTCCGCCGAGCTGGTCGTTATTTACATCGCTGTACCAGTCGAGCAGGTCGCTCATTGTGTTGTCGTAATAAATGTAGGATTCACCGTAGCGGCTGTCGTTGAGGAAAACATATTTTCCCGAGGCGGTGAGCCACTCGCCGACTCCGATAGAGCTGTAATTTCCGGACTGCTGTGAAACCTCGGAGGAGTCTATTCTTACAGAGATCGAGCCCTTGCCGGCAGGAAGCTTTTCGTCCTCGATGTCGGCGCAAATATAACCCATGTAGTCAATCGTGCCGGTGTAAAGCCGCTGCCAGGTCGATTCGTCGGTGTCGGGCGCGTTGTTTTTGTCGGGAATATAATAAATCGTATAGGTTCCGCCGAGACACTCTGATTTGAAAATAACCTTGTCAATCGTTCTGAAATCCTCTTCAAAATCAAAGCGATTCAAATATGTAACGTCGTCCTGCTTTACGTAGCTGAATTCATAGGTTGAGCCGTAGATTTCGTTTTGCAAAAGCTTAACATTTTCGTTGATCGGCATAACGCTCTTGATCGCAAACGAAGGCTTGTATTTTGTTCCCAAAAGATACTTGTCCTCGTAGGAGATCCAAAGATAACCGCTGCCTGCGCTTGTGCCCCAGCTGTTTTTTATGAGCCACGCACCGGGATTTGTTGGTCTTGGGCTGCTTTTAAAGTTTTCGACCGAATAGTTATCGTCCCAGCCGATGATCTGAACGGCATGTCCGGAAAATGTGCCTGAAAAATCCGGGTTCATATAATACGCGCCGTTATTAGCATTGAGGCAGTACTTTGCAAATCCAAACGCGCTGTCTACCGAACCGTTTTCATATATCGCGCGCTTGATGCTTTGGGGATCTGATCCGCTGAATTGTTCGGCGGCAATAACGCCGTAGCGCGGAGCAAAGCCTGTGAATGAATCGCTTGAAGTCATTTCGTACAGGTCAAGATTTCCGGCGTCCTCTAATAGGATACCGCCCTGCCAAGAGAGAAGATAGCCCAAGCCTGTGTTTTGATATCCGTCCTCAAAAATGGTTCTTTGCCAGCCTTTGTCGTTAGAATGCTTTGTCGCCCAGCCGTTAAGGTGGGTCTCGGACATATCAACGTTGGTGTAGCCCTCCTTGAGCAGCTTGGTTTCAAGCGTGCTCAGCGTTGCGTATGCCCAGCAATCACTGTATTCCTGGGATTTTATCCCGGTGACATAGCCAAGATCAAGCGAGCTGTAGCTTTGAGGCAGCTCGATGGGATCCTCTTGATCGGCAACCGAAGCTGTTTGAGCCGCTCCTGCGCCGAATTCCTTGATTTCTGCTGCGTTTGCCGCGACCGCAGACGCGGATAGCATGAGAGAAAGTGCCGAACCAACGGCGATAGTTCTTTTTAGTAGCGTTAATTTCATAACATAACCTCATTAATAAAAATTTTTATATATGGCTATATAAATTTATAATTATTATAGCCTGTTTTTTTTGCGTTGTAAAGAATATAATCAAACAAAAAACAAATGCTAATAAAAATCTTGCAAAGAGGTGTTGCTATGCAGGTCAGAACCGACCTTGCCGTTGAAGCAAGGGAGCTTGCCGGCGAGCGCGTCGGAGGAATGGATTATAAGGTCTACCGCGAAAACGGGCTTGAGATCTCGCGCCTGACCGTTAAGGACAACAGAGCGCGACAGGCGTTGGGCAAGGACTTGGGCACATACGTCACAATTGAGCTGCCCTCGCTGACCGACAATTTCAGCGACACGGACGAAAGACTCAAAACGATCGGCGAGGAGATCCGACGGCTTTTGCCCGTCAACGGACTTTTGCTTGTGGCAGGGCTTGGAAATATGGAGATCACCCCCGATTCGCTCGGTCCCAAAACCAGCCTGAGGGTGCTTGCAACGCGCCATATCACCGGAGAGCTAGCACGTTCGACCGGGCTGGAGGGGCTCAGACCTGTGGCGGTCATGCAGACCGGCGTTACGGGTCAAACAGGGATCGAAACCGGCGAATATATCCTAAGCGTGGTAAAGCGGATCAAGCCAAACGCAGTCATCGCGGTCGACGCGCTTGCTTCAAGGCGGCTGGAAAGGCTGGGCTGCACCCTGCAAATCAGCGACGCCGGGATCTCGCCTGGAGCAGGAGTGGGCAACCACCGAACAAGAATAAACAAAGACACGATCGGCGTGCCGGTGATCTCGATAGGCGTGCCTACGGTCGTTGATCTGCGCACTTTGGCAACAGATCTGCTCGAAAGCGAGCCGGACAGACAAACGCTGGATTCACTTGCGCCGCAGGGCAGACAAATGGTGATAATTCCGCGCGAGATCGATCTTTTGACCGAACGCGCCTCGCGGCTTATCGGGCTTGCGCTCAACGCCGCAATGCAAAGCGACTTTGAGCTAAAGGATTTGGTAACGCTGATGTAGGGGGAATTTTTTGCGCTCAAGCGGCATATGCTTTACAAAGCAGGTGATTTTTTGAAAGCCAAAGGAAAAGCCCTGAAAATCCTCAAAACCACATTTGCCTCCGCGCTTTTGCTTGCCGCCGTCGCAAGCGTTGCTCACAGGCTGCCGGAGTGCTTTAGCTCTCACGACCCTGCCGCCCTTGCTGCGGCGGCGTTTATGCTGACCGACGGAAAGTACAGGCTGACAACAGGAGAAGAAGCAACCACCGAAGCGGAGCAACAGCCGACCGGCTCTCAGCCTCAGACAAGGACAATAAAAGAATATACTGCCAAGCCAAAGCCAAAAAGCAAAATCGGATATTACGACACCTTTGCAAATCACGAGGGCGAAGAAAAATATGATATTATCTCAAAAACCGTTGGAGCCGACGGCACCGCAGTCGATAGCTGCTATGTAAAAAACAAAACCGGGCTGGACTTTGATTTTGAAGAAATACTTAACAGACCGCTGACCTTTGCGACCGAAAAAAACTCCGGGTCGCCCGAGGTCTTGATTTATCACACCCACACAGGAGAAGCGTATCTTGACGAAAGCGTTGATTATTATTACGAAAGCTACTACTCCCGAACGCAGAACGAGGATTACAATGTTGTTGCGGTCGGCGAGGTCATCACGCGCGAGCTGAACCAAAGGGGGATCAATACCTATCACGAAAAGGCTGTGCACGACTCTACCTACAACGGCTCATACGACAGAAGCACACAGACGGTCGAAGCCGATATGAAGGAATTTGGCAGCGTCAAGGTCGTGCTGGACATACACCGCGACGCGATAGGAAGCGACGCGGCAAAGGTAAAGCCGGTTTTTGAATACAACGGTCAGCAGGGCGCGCAGATCATGATACTTTCGGGCTGCGACTACTACGGAGAAATGGACTTTGACAACTGGCAGAACAATCTGAGCTTTGCGTTGAAGCTTCAAAACACAGCAGAAAAGCTTTATCCCGGAATGACGCGCCCCATGAGCTTTGACTTTTTTGTTTATAACGAGCTGATTTGCGACGGCTCGCTTTTGATCGAGGTGGGCTCGGACGCAAATTCGATTGAAGAGGTCGAATACACCGCAGGGCTTTTGGCGGACGTTATAGCAAATGTGCTGACGGACAATGGATGATTTCAGTGTGGAGTTTGAAGTGTGGAGTTTGGAGTTTCGGTCGGGTAGAAAACCTGTGCTTAAAAAACACCTTTGTTCCCGACTGTATTAATAATGATATAGTTTTATAAATACAGTAGGGTCGCACCCACGTGTGAGACCTACCTATAAAGCCATTGCTTCCGAGGGCGCACACACGGGTGCGCCCCTACGACATAAAAAGGGAATTTATTTCCAAATAAATATAAATACAGTCGGGAATAAACTTATTTTTATAATAAATTCTATCTTCACGACAATAATTGTCCATTGTCAATTGTCCGTTGTCAATTAAAAAGCCGCCGATCATCTCACGTTGCGTGAAACGATCGGCGGTTTATAATAATTATTGTTTAGATTGAGTATGTGTCAACAAATGGGTTTACGTCGCTGTACTGTGCAAGATATTTCTGGATCTCGGTAGCGTCGTTGATGCTCAGCTCACCGTTGTTGATCATAGCAGCCTTCATGTATTTTCCTTCAAGAGTTTTAAGCTCTGCAAGGTGAAGCTGGATCAGCGTTACGTCGGTGATGTCAACCACGCCGTCGCGGTTTGCGTCGCCTAGCTTGTATACGTCAGCCTTGCCGGTGTAGTCGGAACTGTCATGAAGCTTGATATACATAGATTCTGCCGGTATTTCACTTGACATAGTCGGTACATATCTAAAAATCTTTTCTGAATCAGCGGGGGTTCCGGTAAGTTCAGCTGTTACTTTTCTTGCATCGTTCTTATTATTTTCGAACACATCAAATTCATGGTTGCCCTTTTTTTCTGTTATTATGTTTTCATTACCAACCATAAAACGAGCCGTACTTGCATTTCTGTTATTTGATGTCAGCAAAGTGCAATTTGTGTCGATTCCGGCACTTTTAAGTTCTTCCTTAAGTGTGCTTTCCGTCATTTGACTACGGAATGTCTCTTCTTCACTAAGAGTCCAGTTGCGAACGCTTAATGTATCAGCATCCATTAATGTACCTCCCGGATTTGTGAAAGCTTTGAGTTCGTATTTATCCATAGAACCATCAATAGAGTGAAAACTTACCTTTGAGTTAAGTGCGTAACAATATGGATAATACTCCGGATCGTCATCAACCATATAATCAGCCTTTTGTGCCAAAACTTTGGTTAAAAGGATCTCGGTTTCCTTGAATCCCCAAACTTCTACGCCTCTGTTCAAATCAGCTCTGCGCCAGAATATACTGTTTTTATGCATTTCAGGTACAGAAACATAATATCCGGATTCCTCTGTATCACAAATGTGATTACGAGCATTTATTCCCGAAATCATAAGCGACTTGATTGCTGTACCGTCGTTCATCTCGTCTTTTGTATAGTACAAATACAGGAAGTCACCGCCTGCACCTTGGTTCAAGTCTCCGCTGCAACCTTCATGTTCGCACTCGTAATAGTTGCGGTTGGCATTGTACCATGTTTTTGGTCTGTAGTTATTCTGAATTACCACGTCTTTGATTGCTTTATTATAATCAGTGGTAGTTTTTACGCCGAGGTAAATAAAATAACCACTAGCATTCCTATTTAAATCATATCCAATTACGGTATACCCCTGATCAGTGAGGATTTTTCTGGCTTTTTCACTGCTGTCCTTGTTTCCGGCTATTTTGATATCAGAAATATATTCACCGTTGTACTTCTCATTCGGGTTTACAGTAAGATGCTGATAAGCTGCAATTTCAGACGGATCCTTGCCTGCCGGACGGTTAGTTTGAAGTTCTGTTGCAGCAGCCTGATATCGTTTAAGATGTGTTTTGAGAAGGGAGTTGTTCGGATTTTTATATGACCGATATAGCATATGAATCATAGCCATAGTTTCAGTCATATCACTCAAAAGAGTTTCACGGAAGAACACACGCGGATAATAAGCCTGCGAGTCAAAGTTATAAGCCATTGTGCAGTAATTATCAAAAACATCAAGCGGATTTTCTTCATCTATAAATGCGCTTGTAACCAGCTGAAAGTTTTGAAGAAGCCTTTCACGTGCAGAAGAGTATTCGTAATAATCAGTATGATTGTTTGCGCAGCCCGTAATAATAATATTCGTCAGCGTATCACAGTATTCGCAAATTTCCTCTGGACTTGCGTTGTCAATATCAAGCCATTTTTTTGGCTTAATGTGGTTCTTAACCATATCTTCCGGCAACGGTTCGCCGACAATGGCAACCTCAGTGGCATACTCAGCCTTAGCAGTTTTATACAAGTCCTGCATATCCTGCAAAGCCAGATTCATATTGTCAACTTTTTCTTTGAAGATTCTGAGAACCTGCTTATTTTCATTTTGATAAAGTTTCTTTTCAATACGCAAAAGTGATTTGGTATGCTCGTCAAGTGTTTTCTGAACCTGATCGATTTTAAACTCGATTTCATTAAAGCGGCGCATAATTGCCGCATGTTGTGATTCAATAACACCTGTCATTTCCAAAATGGAATAACCAACCTTTAGTACAGACACGCCGGCACCGCCGTAGTAGAGAATTTTTCCGAAAGTACTGTCCAAACCTCTGGTGTACTTTTGGATTTCAAGAAGAGTATCCTTATTAAAGGTCACCTCTCCTACACTCGATTCTTCAACGTCCGCAGCGAAAACGTTTGTTGAGCCTACCGCTGCTACCGACGACATTATCGTGAGGGTCAAAATCAATGCGATTATTCTTCTTAGCTTTTTCATGGTCCTTAATCCTTTCTTTTCTTAACAGGCTTAGTTTTTGTTTTGTTGTGATTGATTGATTTGTTTGATTGTTGCTGTTTAAGATTTTTTCAAATCTTCCTTGATTTGAATTTGTTTTTCTCTCTCGTGAGCTTACAAGCGCATTATACACTATGCACAAATTATAGTCAATACTTTTATGCAAAAAAACAACGTGATTAGACATATTCATTAAAAGTCGAAGTCATTCTTCTGCTATTATGCCATATTTTTGTATTATTTTTTACACTTCCAAAAACGCGCTTGGTCAAGTTATATAAAATGCTGTTTTTATTTACCTTGTTTTTGTGTAAACGGGTTAAGTGCGCTTCTAATTAACTACGTGCTATGTTATGGAAATTTGAAAATCACGTTGATTTGCCGGTGATTATTATAGGGTCAAACGCAAGAGCTTGACGCTTTTGCGTTGAGGGAACACAAACGATTTACATAATTTATTTTATGAAACACTTGCATTATCAACATGCGTTTGTTATAATAATTATTGTATACGCCAATTATTGTTTAATGGGGTATGGAAATGAAGTTTAACAAATTGACAAAAGGCATGATTTGTCTGCTTTTTGCGGCAATGGTGCCGGTTTTCTGCGCGTTTGGCGTTGCAGCCGACGAGGAAAGCTCGGACATCAGTCAGCCCGAAGTGATCGAGGAGATCGTGACTGAGGCTCCGCCGCAGGAGTTTACCGAGCCGGAAACGGAGCTTGTTGTTACCGACCCGATCGTGACCGAGGCTCCCGCGCCCGAAACCGAAGCTTTGGCGACAGAGCAGGTCACTCAGGCAGTTTATACCGAGCCGGCGACCGAGGCACAGCAAACTCAGGCAGAGCAGCAGGTGCAAACCGAGGCATATACTCAGCCTGTGGCTCCGATTGCGAACATTGAGCCGACAACCGAGTTTGTAGCTCCTACGCTGCCCAAAACGGTCAGCGAAAAAAAATATTCCACAAACAGCACTGCCGGAACAGTTTCGTGGATCTGCGTGGGAGTGGGGGTTCTTGTCGCCCTGGTCATGATAATCAGCACCAAGCTCAAAAAGCCGACGGCAGGCTTTGCATAAAATATGACTCAGTTTAGAATAGAAAACGTGACGCTGAAATCGCGCGCTGTTCTCGCGCCGATGGCAGGAGTGAGCGACCGTGCGTACCGCGAGCTTTGCGTGCGCTTTGGCGCGGCTTACTGCGTGAGCGAGATGGTCAGCTCAAAGGCTCTTTCGTTCAAGAGCAAAAAGAGCGAGGAGCTTATGGGGATCTCCGACGACGAACGTCCGTGCGGGATCCAGATCTTCGGCGACGACCCGGAATGTATGGCTCAGGCAGCTGAAAGCGCGATGAAGCATTCGCCCGATATTATTGACATAAATATGGGCTGTCCGGCTCCCAAGATCAGCGGCAACGGAAGCGGTTGCGCCTTGATGAAAAATCCTCAGCTTTGCGGAGAGATAGTCAGCGCGGTGACAAAGGTAAGCGACGTGCCGGTGACTGTCAAAATTCGCAAGGGCTGGGACAACGACAGCATAAACGCTGTTGAGGTCGCCAAGATATGCGAGCAGGCAGGTGCGGCAGCGATCACCGTTCACGGCAGGACAAGGGCGCAGTACTACAAGCCGCCGGTTGACTATGACATTATACGCAGGGTCAGAGAAGCCGTTGAGATCCCGGTGATCGCAAACGGAGATATCGACAGCGTTGAAAGCGCGAAAAGAGCGGTTGAGCTGACAGGCTGCGAGCTTATTATGATTGGCAGGGCAAGCCTTGGGAATCCCTGGATCTTCTCTCAGATAAATACATATTTTGAAAATCCCGAAGCAAAAATTTTTGAGCCGTCGCTTGAGGAAAAGCTTGACGTTATGGTTGAGCACATTTCAAAAATGGTTGAATACAAGGGCGAGCACATGGCTTTGCTTCAAGCCAGAAAGCTTGTTGTCGGGTACTTTAAGGGCATGAGAGGAGCCGCCGCGCTGAGAAACGAGGCAGGAAAGATCTCGACCCTTGACGACCTGAAAAGACTGAGGCAAAAGGCACTTGAAGCAGGAAAAAATTAAACAGCATAACAAATATTTAAAATATAATCAATCCAACGAACGCTGAATCGCGTTTTGTGCGGAACAAGAAGGGGAAGTTAAAAATGAGTGAATTAACCAACATCGCTGCGCTCGAATACCTGAAGGAATATGATCCCTCGGTAGGAGAGGCTATGGAAGACGAGCTGAAAAGACAGAGAAGAAATCTTGAGCTTATCGCCAGCGAAAACATCGTTACTCCGGCTGTTATGGCAGCAATGGGAAGCCACCTTACAAACAAATATGCCGAGGGATATCCCGGCAAGAGATACTACGGCGGCTGTCAGTGCGTTGACGTTGTTGAAGAAATCGCGCGTCAGCGTGCGTGTGAGCTTTTCGGTGCAGAGCACGCAAACGTTCAGCCACACTCAGGTGCTCAGGCTAACACAGCAGTATACTTTGCTATGCTCGAACCCGGCGACACTGTAATGGGAATGAATCTTAACGAGGGCGGTCACCTTACTCACGGTTCACCTGTAAACATTTCGGGAAAATACTTCAACTTTGTGCCCTACGGCGTTGACGAGGTTACGCACAGAATAGATTATGACAAGGTGCTTGAAATTGCAAAGGAATGCAAGCCAAAGCTTATTGTAGCCGGTGCTTCCGCTTATCCGAGGATCATTGACTTTGCAAGACTTCGCGAGATCGCAGACGAGGTCGGCGCGTATCTTATGGTTGACATGGCGCACATTGCAGGTCTTGTTGCGGCAGGCGTTCATCCGAACCCTGTTCCCTACTGCGAATTTGTTACCACAACAACTCACAAGACCCTGCGCGGACCGAGAGGCGGACTTATCCTCTGCCGCGAGGAATTTGCAAAGCAGATCGACAAGGCTATCTTCCCCGGAACTCAGGGCGGTCCTTTGATGCACACGATCGCTGCAAAGGCTGTTTGCTTTGGCGAGGCGTTAAAGCCGGAGTTCAAGGAATACGGTCAGAGGATCGTATCAAACTGCAAGGCTCTTGCAGACGGACTTCTCAAGCGCGGCTGCAAGCTGGTTTCGGGCGGCACCGACAACCACGTTATGCTGCTCGACCTCAGAGATACAGAAGTGACCGGCAAGGAGCTTGAGGCTCGTCTTGACGACTGCTATATCACCGTAAACAAGAATACGATCCCCGGCGAACCGCGCTCACCGTTTGTTACCAGCGGCGTGAGGATCGGCACAGCGGCTGTTACAACAAGAGGTCTCAACGAGGAAGATATGGATCTCATAGCAGAATATATCACTCTTGTTCTCAATGATTATGAGAACAGCAGAGACAAGGTTAGAGCCGGCGTTGAGGCAATGTGCAAAAAATATCCGCTTTACGAATAAGCTAACAAATATGCAACAAATCAGGGCGCACCGGTCAAAGTGTGCCCTGTTATAATAATAGCTAAATTCGCTTGCGCGAGCTAAATTTGCTTTCGCAAGCTAAATGCAACTTCGTTGCGCGAAATTCGCTTTGCGAGCTATTCTGCTTTGCGATAAATCGCAAAATTCAGCTATTCGACATTGTCGAATAATTTAGCTGCCGCACAGCGACAATTTAGCTCAATCAGGTGTGTTATTATGAAACAAAAACCGCTTGCGGACAGATTCAGACCGTCCGCGCTTGAGGATATCGTCGGTCAGGAGCATTTGCTCGGCAAAGGAAAACCGCTGAGAAAAATAATCGAGAACGGCGAGGTTCCAAATCTGATTTTTTACGGTCCGTCGGGAGTCGGCAAAACCACCCTTGCGACCTATATCGCCAACAAAACCAACAAAACGCTGAGAAAGCTCAACGGCACGACCGCTTCGACGGCTGATATCAAGGAAATTGTTTCGCAGATCAACACCTTTTCGGGGCTGAACGGAATACTTCTGTACCTTGACGAGATCCAGTATTTTAACAAAAAGCAGCAGCAAACCCTGCTTGAATACATTGAGGACGGAAGCATAACCCTTATTGCCTCGACCACCGAAAATCCGTATTTTTATGTTTACAATGCGATTTTGAGCCGTTCGACTGTTTTTGAATTCAAGTCGGTTTCTCAAAAGGACGTCAAAAAGGCGGTTTTCCGAGCCGCAAGGCTTTTGGAGGAGGAACAGGGGATTGAAATTTCGCTTTCCGACGAATGTGCCGACAAGATCGCCTTTGGCTGCGGCGGAGACGTTCGCAAGGCTATGAACGCACTTGAGCTGAGCGTTATCGCCTCTGAGGAGGTTGACGGAAAGCGCGTGGTGACTCCCGAAACCGTTGCTCAACTTGTGCAGAGAAGCGCGATGCGCTATGACAAGGACGGCGACGAGCATTATGATATTGTTTCGGCGTACCAAAAAAGTATGCGCGGAAGCGACCCCAACGCAGCACTGCACTATCTTGGCAGACTGCTTGAGGCAGGCGACCTGCCCAGCGCGTGCCGCAGGCTGATGGTCTGCGCCTGCGAGGACGTGGGGCTTGCCTATCCGCAGATCATTCCTATTGTAAAAGCCTGCGTGGATATCGCCCAGGCGGTGGGACTTCCCGAAGCGAGGATACCGCTTGCCGACGCGGTGATTATGGTTTGCAACGCGCCGAAATCCAACTCGGGCAACGTTGCGATCGACAAGGCTTTGGCGGATATAAGGCACGGCAAGACCGGTCCTGTTCCGCGGCAGCTTCAAAACAAGCACTACGACGGCGAGGACAACCCGAACAAGGGGCAGTTTTATCTTTATCCTCACGATTTTCCTAATCATTATACCTATCAGCAATATTTGCCCGATCCGATCAGGGACAGGGTTTATTACGAATACGGCGACAACAAAAACGAACAGGCTTTTAAGGCATATTGGGATAAAATAAAATAAACAGCAACGCGGCGTGAGAATCACTTTTGATCCTCACGCCGCGATTTTTATTAATACCTTTTATATTACAAAACCGTGCTGCTGCCATGATAAGCAACAGCACGGTCAATTGTTTTATTGATTAGTGGTGGATGTAGAATGATCCGTTGTAGTTTGCGCCGAAGTTGTTTGCCCAGTACTCCTGGCCGTTTACCTGGTAGCAGAGAGCATACTGGAAGTTATCGTTGAATGCGCCGTAGTAATCTGAGATAACTGTCTTCCAGCACTCTGTACCGTCATCGTATGTGTTGCTGTAGTTAAGAGCCTGATCCTTGTAGGTTCTCCAGTTATCTGTTGTGTATCTTACAAATACGTTTTTGTTGTAAGCATAGTTCTGGAGAACAGCACTTACCAAAAATGTGTTTGAGTTATATGATGGTGCTGCGCTTCTCTCTGCAGTGATGGGAGCTGTGCCGAGTCTTTCTGTTCCGTTGTAGTCTCTGCCGTAGTTGTTATCCCAGTACTCGCGGCCGTCTGCAACGAACTTGATAGCGTACTGTGTGTTGAAGCTGCTGAAATATGCCTTCCAGATTTTTGAGCCGTCGTTGAGAGTTGTTACATACTCTGCCTTTGTGCTGGACCAACCAAGGGAATCCATGTAGTTGTAGTGAACGTATACTTCCTGATTGTAAGCATAATCTCTTGTCTGAATGAACACCTCATAGGTTCTTGCGCCGTACTTTGTGAAAGTGATGTTAGAAGAATAGAGGCTAACCTTGTCTGTTGCTGCGCTTGCGTTTGTTACGCCGAAAGCACTGAACATACCGAGTGTCATTGCGAGTGTGAGCAGGATTGCTGCAATTCTGTTTTTCTTTGTTGTTTTTGTCATAGCTTTCCCTCCGAATTGATTGTGATTGAAGTTTTTTGACTTGTAAAAAGTTGTCACTTTTCTTGCAACGACTTTATCTTACCAGATATCAAAGCAAAAATCAAGAGGGAAAATAAGTTCTGATTTTTGGATATATCAACCTAATTTACTCCCTCCTGTTTGTGCATGTTGACTAGGCAACTGTCATGTTGTACAAATATTCAACAGTTTTAATGGTAATAAACAATGATTGATCGTTGGATCGAACAAGGCAAGCCTTTGTGCGGCAAAAATGTTGATATATTCCTATGCAGTTCGACAGCTGATCTCGGTGTTCAAATCACATATTTTAATAAAATCGCAAATCATTATGTGCTTCATTTGATTATATTTTATTCAGGACAGACGATTCAAGCTCAACAAATAAACCATCGCAGAATGCAAGTGAATTCTACATGGGCTTTCTTATATAGTGCCTATTGTGATAATACTGTGAAAAATACACAAATTCGGCTTAATAAATTTGGGCGTCAAGAATTCGTTATTTTCTTTATTGGAAAATTGTTAGAATCGGAATATTGTATTATATTATAGTAAAGGTGGAGTATGTATGTCTCCACGAAATTAAATTAAAACGGAGGATGATAATTTATGGTAAGAAAACAACACAAGCTCCTTGCCCTGTTACTCTGTCTGCTTGTTGCTGTTTCCGCTCTGGCTTCGGGAATGGCGAGCGTTACGGCAGCGTCGGGAGACGTTGTTTATGTGAGAGCAAACAACACATGGACAAATCTCTACTGCTATATGTGGAACGGCACGGGAGAAACCAAAAACGCAGATTGGCCCGGAGTAAAGATGACAAGCTTAGGAAACAACGTGTATTCCTACACGCTTAACGGAAGCTATCAATACGTTATTTTTAACAACGGAAGCGGCGGCGGTGATAACCAAACTACCGATTTGAACTATCCGGGAACAACCAACATGATCTATGACCTGAAAGATAAAACCTGGTCACAGTATACTGACGCTCCCCAGGGAACGACATCTGCTTCCAACACTCAGGCGGCAACTCAGTCTGCAACTCAGGCTGCGACCGCTTCTGTTACCGGCAATATCGTTTATCTGAATAACACCGCAGGCTGGAGCAGCCCGAAGGTATATATGTGGAGCAACAGCGGCAACCCAAGTAACGCAAGCTGGCCGGGAGTTTCTATGACAAGGGTAAGCGGCAATATCTGGATGTACAATGCACCACAGCAATTTGCAAATTGTGTTTTCAGTGATAACGGAAGCAGCCAGACCAGCGACCTTACCGCTAAATACGGATATATCTATGACAACACAACCAAAGGTTGGGAGCTTTATGATCCCAGCCCGATCCAGATCACATCATTTACTACCGATCCGGACGCAACTGCATATGTGGGCACCGAAATAACCCTTGCTGCGGAAGCTATCAGCAGCGGCGGAACGGTTTACTACAAATTCTCTGTTAAGAACTCAAGCGGCGGCGAGTCGGTCATTGCTAATTTCAGCACCGCAAAATCTGCGACCTGGACTCCGACTGCAACAGGCACATATACTATCACATATGCCTTTAGAGACGCCCAGGGCAACGAGAACAGCCGCACAAAGACTATCAGCATTGAATCCGACGCTAATCTTGTTAAGCCGGTTATCAAGGCAGTCAGTCCTCAGAACCTTAACCTTATTGCAGTGAACACTCCTGCAACCGTAAGGGTTACCGCAGGCGGCGGAAAAACAGGCACAAACCTGCTTTTCTACAAGTACATCGTAACAGACCCCAACGGAGTTAAGAACACACCTTACTACACACTTAACAGCACCTATAACTTTACGCCTACGATGAACGGCAACTACACCGTAAACGTGTTTGTTCAAAACTCTGACAACACGACCGTTAGCAAAACCTATACATACACGGCTACTAACGGAAGCATACCCACACCGACAGATCCTCCCGTTCCGCCCACTACCCAGCCTTCAAGCAATGTTTGGGGCGACGTTGACGGCGACGGATATCTGACGATCCTTGACGCGACATATATTCAGAAGTACCTTGTACACTTACGCGGCGCAACAACCATCAATGTAGCTACCGCTGATGTTGACGGCGACGGCGTTGTTTCGATCATCGACGCTACATATATTCAGAAGAAGCTTGCGCACCTCATGTAATTAACTTCTTCACAATTAAAAACAGGTGATATTTATGACAAGAATAAAAAAAGGGCTCGCGCTTGTTCTTGTCTTGATGATTACGGTCACAGCAGGTGTATTCACAGCTTTCGCGGCAGAAACCGCTCAGGAAGAAGAACCTGCCGGCACATCCGACTCCGTAATTACGATACACGTTAGACAAGACGGGCTGTCACAGCCATACATTTATCTTTGGAATTCTTTGCCCACCAACGACGCGATGTCGCAATCATACCCGGGTGAGAGAATGACGCCTTCAAACGGCTGGTATACCTATACTATTACAGGCTTCACCAAAGTGAACGCTATAATTACTGACGCTCAGGGAAACCAATATTCCTCTGAGAAAAAACTGACCGACTCATCCTCCGACTGGTGGTTCAGCAACGGAAGATGGTCAAAGTATAATCCCGACGAAACCGACCCAGTAGACAGCGTTGACATGCGCGAGCAAAGTATCTACTTTGTTATGACGACCAGATTCTATGACGGCGACACCGGCAACAACGTTCACTGCTGGGACGACACCCATGCTAACAACCCGGATTCCGACCCTGCATGGAGGGGCGATTTCAAGGGCCTTGCCGAAAAGCTTGATTACATCAAGGCACTCGGCTTTACTGCGATTTGGGTAACACCGGTCGTTACAAACGCCTCGGGCTATGACTATCACGGCTACCATGCAATGGACTTTGCCACAGTTGACAAACGCTACGAGAGCGACGACTACACCTTTGAGGATCTTATCCGCGACGTCCACGCAAAGGGCATGAAGATCATTCAGGACGTTGTATTCCAGCACACCGGAAACTTTGGTGAAGAATATTTCTGCAAGCTTTTTGAAAAGGATTATTCCGCCGATCTGTCTAACCTTAAAGAGTCCATGATCCCGACCGATCTGCTGCTTGACACCTATGGGCTCAGTTCCGCCGAGGAATACTGGGCTCAGCCGGACAGCGTTCAGTATCAGCAGCGTTTGGGACTTATGCGTAACCTTCAGTACGGCGGCAACGAGGGCAACTCAACCGGTAATTATCCCTCTACCACGGATTACGACATAAAGAAAACCTCGGACAGCAGTGTTTACAATCCGAACAACTACTACCACACAGGATATTTCCAGAGCCTCAACTGGGACGACTGGACCTGCAAATACTGCCAGATCGCCGGCGACTGCGTTGACCTTAATACCGAAAACCCGGCGGTTGCCGAGTACGTTGTAGATTCCTACAGCAACTATATTGAAATGGGCGTTGATGGCTTCCGCGTTGATACCGTTCGCCACATTCCGAGAGTTTCGCTCAATTTGATGTATAATCCGCAGATTTATCAAAACGCCCAAGCCTGCGGCAAGGACAAGTTCCTTATGTTCGGTGAGATCTGCACAAGATACACCCAGGTTTGGTACCGCGACCACGCCGAGGAATCCACTCCATATTACACATGGAAGGAATCCAACAGCAAATGGGCGAACAACTGGTCATGGGGCACAACTCGCGAGGACATAAACCACAATATGAACCTCACGTTTGACCATTATCTTGAGGAGGACGGCGTGAGCGGACAGCCGACCTCTGACAATGCATTCCTCAACGGACTTAATTACCACACTCCCGACCGTTCAAGAGCTTCGGGCATGGAGGCTATCGACTTCCAGATGCACCGTTTGTTTGGCAACGCAAGCTCGGCGTTTGGTATTGCAAAGTCCGGTGACAAATACTACAACGACGCTACATATAACGTTATGTACGTTGATTCTCACGACTATGCTCCCGAATCTCCCGACGAGAAAAACCGTTTTTCCGGCGGAACTCAGGCATGGGCGGAAAACATGGATCTGATGTTCACCTTCCGCGGAATCCCGTGCATTTACTACGGCTCCGAGGTTGAGTTCATGAAGGGCAGCGTAATTGATGTGGGTCCGAACAAGCCTTTGGCTCAGACAGGCCGCGCTTACTTTGGCGACTATCTTGAGGGCGACGTTGACGCTACTGATTTCGGCGTTTACACCGCAGACGGAACGGTTGCAGACACCCTTGATATGCCGCTTGCAAAGCACCTGATGAAGCTCAACGCGATCCGCCGCGCTATTCCGGCTCTTCAAAAGGGTCAGTATACGACATCGTCAAACTACGTAAGCGGAGACATGGCGTTTATCCGCCGCTATAAGGACAGCACCACAGACAGTCTTGCCTGCGTTGCGATTTCGGGCGGAGCAACCTTTAGGAACCTTCCGAACGGAAGATATGTTGACGCCGTTACCGGAGACATTCAGACTGTGACCAACGGAACCCTTACAGTTCCTTCGATCGGCAAGGCAAATATGAGAGTTTATGTTTGCTGCGCAGCCGGATTTACAGGAATCAACGGAAAGATCGGCGGCACATCATCCTACTTCTAAACCAGATTTTTTACTCTCCATTATATTCTATACATTATCCTTTCAAAAACAACCGCAGTCCCGATTTTGGGGCTGCGGTTGCTTGTTTGTTGTTATTTTATACTAATCTCAGATAAAAAGTGGACAAAGATTTGCGAGGATATTTTTCGCAAGACGAGGCGAAGGACGCCGCAAGGCTGTCGCCTTGCAATTTTTATTTGAGTTTAGTATTATTTCTATTCTGGGAAATCAAGCGAAATATAGTCGTTGAGATAAACCGAAACTATGATAAGCTCTTTCACCCTGATTTCCAACGACTGCTCCATTGCAAGCTTGTAGATACCAAGCTGCCTTTGATAAAGCTGGCAAAGACGGTTGATATCACGCACTCTGTCGGTTTTGTAATCCAAAATCACCAAGCCGCCGTTTTCTTCAAACGCAAGATCGACCGCGCCCTGGACAATTATCCCGGCATTGTCTGCACCGCCGCACTCGCCAAACACCTCGGAGGGCTTTAGCTTTACAAAAAATCTTTCCTCGCGGTAAACTCTGTCGGAATGGATTATCCTTGAAAACAGCTCGGTGTTCAGCATTGCAGAAAGTCTTTGGGTATCTATCGCCTTTGCCTGCACCTCGCTGAGTCGGTTTTCGGCTTGCAGACGGCTTATTTCGGAAGAGATATCCTTTGCCGCCGCTTCAAAATCGCAGTATTGCAAAAAGGCGTGGTGAGCTGTGCCGCGCTCAACCGCAGAGGATAGCTCGTGACTTGCAAACGCCGGCTTTGCGATCAATCTTCCGAAATGCTCAATATGCTCACCGTGAGCGATTTCCGACGCGCTCACCTTTTGCGGAAGATCCATGATTTCGGCGTTGCGGTATTCAAACGCAAGGTTTTTTCTCAAAATTTCTGCGTAATCCTTTTCGGTGGTCTCTCCCAACTCGATTTCCTCTGTCGCATCCGAGAGCTCTGATTCAGGGTCAGCGAAAATATCCTCATAAGCATTGATTATTTTAACCTCCCACTCGGGGTGCGCAGCTTTGGCGGATATCATCGGAGCAGACGGATTGCAAGCCCTGCGATATTCGTTTAGCGAGGGATTTGTCAGCGCGGCAAGGGTTATCCAGTCGGATATAGACCTGCATTTTGTGACCGCATAGGGCTCGATAACTCTCTCAAAAACCAATTTTGAATAGATGTTGCTCAGATATTTTTCGGCGTTGTTCACAGACGAAACAATAACCAGCTTTTCTCTTGCGCGGGTCAGCGCGACATACAGAACTCTGAGCTCCTCGGCAATTTCGTTCTTTTTGATTTCGAGCTCCACCGCGATTCGCGGAAGCGTGTTGTACCTGCAAATCCCCTGCTTGCGCTTGATGCCCAGCCCGGCATAGCTGTCGATCAGCACGTCGTTTCTAAGATCGGAATGGTTAAATTCAAAGGCGGTCCCGGCGATAAAGCAGACCGGAAACTCCAGCCCCTTTGATTTATGGATACTGAGCACCCTAACGCCGTTTATGCTGCTTTTGGAGTCCTGAGAGGCAGGAAGCGCGGAGCCGTTTTCCTTTAGTCTGTCGGCAAAGGAGATAAAGTCCGAGAGCGACTTGGTTCCGCCCGACTCAAAGGAACGCGCGTAGGCACGAATAAGGCTCAGATTCCTTGTGGGCGATTCTCCGCCGTTTACCGACGAAGTTATAGCACCGAGCGCGGTTGCCTCAAGAACCCTGCCGATTAGCTCGTCAACAGTGCAGGCGCAGGAATAGGCTCTGAGCGAGCCAAGCTGATTCAAAAAGCTTTCTGCTTTTTTACTCTTTTTTGCATATAAGATCACAGCTTGATACAGGCTTGAATATCTGCTCTGAGTGCGAAGCTTGGCAAGCTCATCCGGAGTAAAGCCGTAAATCGGACTGCACATAACCGACAAAAGCGGAATATCTACCGATGGATTGTCGATCACCCTGAGCAGATTAAGAAGGATTTTGACCTCCTGAGCGTCAAAGCAATTATCCTTTTCTTCGCTGTAGGCAGGGATACCGCAGTTAATCAGGGTGTGGACATAAGCCGCCGCACGCCGCTTTGGGCTTCGCATGATAACTGCAAAGTCGCCGTAGGTTGCGCGGCGGCGAACGCTTCCGTCGGTGACGGTAAAGCCCTCGCCCATCATTTTGTGGATCTCGTGCGCGATATATGCAGCCTCAAGCTCGGGAACCTCGGCGTCCTCAAAGGCTGATTTTTCTATAAAGGAAATTTTAGTGTTGCAAGCCTCGCTCTCGGGATAAACCGCCCCAACGTTGAGCATCTCGTCGGCGGTATAGTCCATTCGGGCGGCAGGCTCGGACATCAGCCGTGAAAAGATAAAATTCACGGTGTCGCAAACCTCGCGGCGGCTTCTAAAATTCTTATCAAGAATTATATTCAACGGATATTTCGGGTTATCCTCGTCAAATCGGTTATACTGCTTTTTTCTGTCCAAAAAAATCTGCGGCTTTGCCTGACGAAAGCCATATATGCTCTGCTTTACGTCGCCAACCACAAACAGGTTGTTCTCGTCGGTAGAAACACAGTTGAAGATCAGATTCTGAACCTCGTTCACGTCCTGAAATTCGTCTACTATCACCATATCGAACCGCGAAGAGATCTCATCTGCAAGCGCGGTTTTTCGGTAGCCTTCTTCGTCCGGCACGGCGAGCAGTCTGACTGTCAGCCGTTCGAGATCCGAAAAGGTCAGCGCGTTTTTTCTGCGCTTCAAGGCGTCGAGCTGTCGGCTGTATTCCCTGACCAAATCGAACAGAGTTGCAACAAGCCCCTGAAGCTGTTCCAGCTCCTCGCCCGCCTCGGCTTCGGTTCTGCAAAAATATGAGTTCAACGCCTTTACTGTTTCTTTGACCTCGTCGCGCGACTTGGCGACCGCAAGCTTTATCGGGTTATCCTTGTAGCCTCGGGGCGCAGTCAGCCGACCGGGAGCAAAGCCCGAAATATGCTCAACGATTTTGTCCCAGTCGCTGCCGAGAAGCTTTTCGCAGAGCTTGTCAAGAAAAATCCTGTCGCTCTCAAACAGCGGATAAAGCTTTTCGTACAAAGCCTCGTCCTCACCAAGCATTTTTATTGAGGTCTCGGTAAGATTCACCGCGTGCTCAGCGGCGATCAGGGCATATTCAATGATGATCTTGCCCCAGACGGAATCGGCGATTTTTCTTTCGCCGTAGCCGGAGAGCATATCGTCAAGCCATTTGTCAGCAAAGGGCTGCGACTCCAAAAACTCATAGATTTTGAAAACAGTTTCTCTTAGCTTTTGGTCGCCGCTCTTGGCAGCAAAGGCGTCAAGCAGAGCCAAAAACCTGCTTTCGCCGTCGTTGTAAAATTTTTCTAATGCAAGCTCGGCGGCTTCTGTGCAGATCAGGTCAAGCTCGCCGTCGCTGATTATTCTGAAATCCGGAGAGATCTCCAGCGTGTGAAAATACTCGCGTACCAGGTCGCTGCAAAAGCTGTGGATCGTTGAGATATGCGCCTGATACAAAAGCTGCTTTTGCCTGAGCAGGTTTGGATCGTAGGGGTCGTCCTCCAAAAGCAGGTTCAGCGCGTCCGAGATCCTTCCGCGCATTTCCGCCGCAGCGTCCTTGGTAAAGGTCACGATCAGCAGGCGGTCGATATCCGTCTGCTTTTCCGCCCGGGTTATGAGCCTTATCACTCTCTCGACCAGCACGGCGGTTTTTCCCGAGCCAGCCGCCGCAGAAACAAGCACCGAGCCGTCTGTTGAGCTGATCGCATTTTCCTGTTGTTTTGTCCAGCTTCTTTCCATCACCGCTCACCGTCCTTGTTAAGCTCTTCGTTGATTTGTCTGATGACCTCGGCGTTATCGACCTCAAATGTGTTTTTCATTCCGCTGATCCGGTAGCCGCAAACGCTGTCGTAGGGGCAGTATTCGCAGGCGTCGTGCGCGCCCTTGGCAGGTGCGGCTTCGATCCTGCCGCCGTAAAGCTCCCTGCCCATTTGTGCAACTGTGAGGTCGAGCTTTTTGAAGATTTTTCCAAATTCCTCCAGCGTGGCAAGGCATTTGCCCGAAGCCCCGGCTCCCGCCTTGATTTTGACGGGGATATATTTGCCGTCTCCGGATTTGTCCATTCCGCTGATGACCTCTGCGCTGTCGAGCAAAAGTCCGTTCATTTTGAGCTTTGAGTCAAGCTCCGATTTGATTCCGTCGGTTGTGATGTCGTCCTTGACCGACAAAACAGGAACGGTTGCAGGCATATAGAGAATGCCTGCCGGAAGTGCGGAGCCGTAACGCTTCGAGCCGTTTTTTTGGATCGAATAGAGGTACAAAAGCATTTGCATGTTCAAGCCAAAAAGGATGTCCGAGAGCTTGAACTTTTTTGTACCGGTCTTGTAGTCGATGATTCGTATGTAGCTTTCTCCGTCCTTCTCCATTATGTCAACGCGGTCAACGCTGCCCACCACGGCGATTTTTTGACCTGTGGGCAAGGTGATCGTGTAGGAAGGGATGTCCGCGCCGATTTTCAGCTCGCAGTCGCGAACGTCAAAATCGGACTGGGAAAGCTCGTCTATGATATGCCTGAGAAGGATCGAGACGTTTTCCTTTATCACCTCAAGTCGGTATAAAAACGCCTTTGGCTTTGCCTCGGCACCGCCGAAATATGTATTGAGATATTCGTCCAAAGTCTTTTCGGCAAAGGCTGATATTTCTGTATTGGAAATATCCTTATATTCATTTTTGGTATAGCGGTTGAAAAACTGCTCCAAAATATAATGAACCAAGGTTCCGTATTCAAGCTGATTTATCTCGGCCTTCAGGCGTTCCCTAACGCGCAGACCGTAGCCGCAAAAATATGAGAAACGGCAGAGATTGAATTTTTCGAGCTGAGAAGCAGAGATCCGAAGATTTTTTCCGAACAGCTCCTCGGCGTTGACGGGGTTTTCAATCAAAAAAGCCGAGTTGTCAAGTGCTCTGCGCACCGCCCGGGTGCGCGGCGAATAATAAGGATCCGAATCAAAAAATTCCTTCAAGCCGCACAGCTCGGTCGAATCGTTTCCGAGCGAACGCGCGTATTCCTCAAACGCCGGTTCGATCGCCAGCATCGACTCGATCCTGTCGTCAAAGTCGCTGCTGTCAAGAACCTTTAGCTTTGGGAACACTCTTTGTATCTCGTGAAAAATAACCGAGGGCAAGTACTTTTCGCCCTGTATGTCAGCCGCAGGTGAGCTGGCAAAAAGCCGCTTTGAGGGCGAACACATGCAGCAATACGCCATGAAGGTTTCCAGACTTGACAGCGCGGAAAAATCCTCGCTGAGCTTTAGGTCGTTCATTGAAAGCAGCCTTAGCTCAAATGCGGAAAACACTCCCGAGGTGTGGGGCACTGTCGGAAAAACTCCGTCGATACAACCGATCAAAAATGTGGTTTTTTGTTTTGAGAGTCTAACGCGCTGGGCAGTTGTTACGGTCACGCTGTCGAGTGTTTGCGGTATTTCGGCAAAATCAAGCTGTGAGGTCATTATTGACAAAAGCTCAAAATATCTGCGCACCGAAAGCCTTACGCCGCGCGTTGCCGCTGCGGTCTTGTCAAGCACGTCCATGAGCAGCGACCAGATCCGGAGTTGTTCTTCACCGAGACCCTTTTGCGCTTTTTGTTCAAGCTTTTCGCACAGGCTGACTAAAGTATCGGGCACGCCTAGCTCCAGCAAAAGCTCATACAGCAGCCGGGTTATTTCTTCGCCGTCCTTCTCGGTTATTTTTTCTTTCAAAGAAATTATTGGCTCGATCACTGACCGTCTGACCTTTTCGGCAAGGGCAAGCTCTGCCTTGGCTTTTTCGGTCATTGTATCGGAAAATCCGCCGGGATTGTTTTTGAATTCCGACCTAAAGGCAGAGTGATCCACGTTCCATATGTAGACGTAGTTTTCAAAGCAGCTTATCTCTTCTTCGGAGTTATTTGTAAGCCCTGTCTTTAAAAACGCCATAACGTCGTCGCGCTGAAAATTTTCGATAATCAGCCTAAAAATCGAATTGACCAGCCTGACAACAGGCTTTACGGTGATATCCCTGCGCGAATCCATAAAGAACGGGATACCGTATTTTTCAAACACCACGTCAAGTGTCCCCTCATAAAGATCAGTGTCGTGGCAGATCACCGTTATATCCGAATAAAGGCTGTTGTTTTCGATAACCAGCCGCTTGATTTGCCGCGCGGTGAATTCGCATTCGTCATAAATATCAGCGGCAGCGTAGAGCGTGATGTTCTTAGGAGCATCGTCACACGGCGCGCTGTCCGCGCGAAAGATGTTTTTCTCCAAAGCTGCAAGCTCGCTGTTTTCAAATCTGAGAGGTTCAAGGAGCTTTACGGGAGCCTTTATGTTAATAAAGTCGCGCTTTGCAAGCTCCTTAACGCTTCGCATGGTGCTGTGAGAGGTTGAAAAAACCTCGTCGGCATCCGTGGTGTTTGGGTCGAGGGTGAGGGCAAAATACACCGCCGCACAGCGCGACATCAAGAGGCGAAAAACCATAAGCTGATTAGCCGTAAAGCCGCTGAAGCTGTCCACAAAAAGCGTGTAGCCGCTAAGAAAATCATTGTTCTCCAAAAGAATATCATACAGCTTGCCGAGGTCGTCAAGAGGATCGATATAGCTTTGTTTTACCAGCGCGTCAAAGGTTTCGAGCACCAGCGCGGTTTCGCTGAGCTTGGTTTTAAGCGTTCCGCCGGGAATTGCTTCTCCGGTTTTTCTCAGCTTTTCGGGGGTGATATTGTTGTTTTTGCAATCGGTCAGGGTATTTAGCATGACCTCCGCCACGTTTCGGCGGTTTGTCTTGAGCAGTGTCAGACTGTCGGCGAGCTGTTCAAGCGCGAGGTTCATCAAAACCGCCCTTGTTCCGTTGTCTATCACGTTTTGTCTGACCACTGCGCACTTTTCAAAGGCGTGGCGACAAAGCCCCGAAAAGCCAGTTACCATGACTTTTCCGGACTTGCGCGCACCCATAAGCTCCAGAATCGCTTTTTCGGTTTCAAATGTGCTTTGATCGGGAACGAGCAGGATCATCTTGTCGTTTCCGCTGTCAGCCATTGATTTTATCAGTTCGTAAATCCGCGCGGTTTTGCCTGTTCCGCTTTTGCCGAGAATGAATTGCAGCATAATACCACCCTTGATGCCTTGAAAATCGCCCGAGGCGTTTTCGATTTGATGATATAATAATACCATATTATGTGTTTCAAAAAAAGCCCTGTGCTCGGCTCATCTGAAAAAAGAAGCGATTTTTTCGTAAATCTCAACTATTTTGAATTTATACTCATGCTTTTCACGCCTGACGATATCGTATTCACATTCGTCAAAGGCTTCCATCGCCTTTTGGTCGCGCTCCTGCGCAGAAGAAACGCAAAGCGACGGATACATCACGCACCACCAGTTGTGACCCTTGCCGCTGCCGATCGTGATCCTGAGCGCGTCGTACATACCGGACGGCAGGGTGTAGTCCTCGTAATGCCTGGTCGAAAAATACATGTTTTTCAGCTCCGCCTTAACGTCGTAATCATAGCCCAGAGAACGGACCGTATCCAGCGCGGCGTTTCGGATCTTGTCAAGGTTTTTTGCAACGGTCTCCTCGGCAAAGGTCTTTGAGGACGCCTGTGTAAACAATTCCTTTCCGGCTTCGAGCACCTTGTCTCTGACGCACAGCTTTAGTCGCTGGTCGTCGTCGGAATCGGAATTTGCAAGGATATGCAGGCGGAAAACCTCGTCGGGGATCTCGCTGCACGCTGACTGAAAGGGAATGACCGAATACAGAGTTGTGAGAGCGAAGGCAACCGCCAACGCCTTTGTAAAAAGCTTTTTCATAAATAAACCTGCCCTATAATTTGATACACTCAGATTATGGGCAGGAGATTTTTATTTATTCAACCGAGCAGCCGATTTTTGTCGGCTTGCAAAGAAAGGTCTTGTCGTAGGTTTTTTTCAGCTCGTCATAGCATTTCTGCGCCCTTCGCTTTGAGGTAAAAATACCGAACACCGCCGAGCCCGAGCCGCTCATTCCGGCTCCCTGTGCCTTTTGAGAAAGCATTATTTTCTTGATTTCGTTGACCTCGGGCAGACAAAGCGCGAGCTCAAAATCGTTGAACAATGTTGACGAAATCAAAAATATATCTCTGGTGTAAAGTGCCTTTACCATCTCGTCGGTATAGGGCGCGTGCGGCGCGAGCGCGTCGACCCTTTGGTACGCCTCGGCTGTGGAAACGCTGACAGAATCGGGCTTGCAAATAACAATAGCTTCGCAGTTAAAGGAAGGAAGCTTCTTGATTTCGGTGCCGATCCCGGTGCAAAGCTTTGTGCCGCCCGCAATGCAAAACGGAACGTCCGCACCCACCCTCTCGCCTATCGCGAGCATTTCGGCAGGCTTGAGCATGGTGTTGAACATCGCGTTCAAGCCCAGGATAACAGCCGCTCCGTCGCTGCTGCCGCCGGCAAGCCCTGCCTGGGTCGGGATCTTCTTGTCGATTTCTATGTGAACGCCCTTGACGTCGGTTTTGCAGTAATCAAAAAACCTGTGCGCCGCCTTGACGCAGATGTTGCTGTCGTCGCAGGGAACGCCCTCGTAGCCGCATGAAACCGTCACGCTTTGGCTGTCATTGTCGGTCAGGGTCACGGTGTCGTACAAATCAATTGACTGCATTACCGTTGCCAGCTCGTGGTAGCCGTCGGGTCGCTTGCCGAGGACGTCGAGAGTGAGGTTGATTTTTGCAGGAGCTTTAACTGTTATTTTCATCTGAAAGCTCCTTCAAAAATTCTCTGATCCTTCCAAGCGCGATTTTGAGGTGCTTGAGAGAATAAGAATAAGAAACCCTGACAAAGCCTTCGCCGCAATTGCCGAACGCCGTGCCCGGAACAACAGCAACGTGCTTTTTTCTGATAAGTCCTGTGCAGAATTCCTCAGAGCTCAAGCCGGTGCTTTTTATGCAGGGAAAAACATAGAACGCGCCCAGCGGCTCAAAGCAGGAAAGTCCCATATCGTTGAAGCTGTCCACAACAAGGCGGCGGCGCATATCGTACTCGTCTCTCATTCTCACAACGTCTCTGTCGCCGTTTTTGAGAGCCTCGATAGCGGCATACTGAGCTGTTGTGGGCGCACACATTATTCCGTACTGATGCAGCTTTGTCATCTGAGCGATCACCGGCTCGGGACCCAGTGCATAGCCGAGTCTCCAGCCTGTCATAGCGTAGGACTTTGAAAAGCCGTTGATAACCACGGTTCGCTCGTACATTCCCTCGATCGAGGCGATGGAAACATGATTCAGCCTGCCGTATGTAAGCTCGGAATAGATCTCGTCCGACAGCACAAACAAATCGTGCTTTTTCACTACCTCGGCGATTTCCTCAAGATCGTGCTTTTCCATGATCGCGCCTGTGGGATTGTTTGGGAACGGCAGCACAAGCAGCTTGGTTTTCGGCGTTATCGCCGCCTCAAGGTCGCTTGCCTTCAGGCGAAACTTATCCTCGTTTTTGGTGTTGATAATAACCGGAACTCCGCCTGCCATGACCGTTAGCGGCTCGTAGCAGACAAACGAGGGCTGGGGAATAATGACCTCGTCGCCGGGATCGACCAAAGCCCTGAACGCAAGGTCGATAGCCTCGCTTCCGCCGACGGTAACAAGCGTTTGCTCCGACGAAGAATAGTTCAGGCTGAATCTGCGATCATAGTATTTTGTTATTTCATCAAGGAGCGCGGCAAAGCCCCTGTTGGGAGAATACCAGGTCTTGCCTTTTTCAAGGCTGCGGATACCCTCGTCACGGATATGCCACGGCGTCTGAAAATCCGGCTCGCCGATGCTCAGCGAGATCACATCGTCCATCTCGTTTGCAATGTCAAAAAAGCGTCTTATTCCCGACGGGCTCACCGAGCGGATTTTGCTGTTGAGGAACTTGCTGTAATCCATCACAGTATCATGCTCCTCTCGTCGGCATGATCTTCATAGTCGGCAAGATTCATTCCCCTGTCCTTGTATCTGCGCATAATAAAGTGGGTTCCGGTTGACAGAACGCCGTCGATCGTCGAGAGCTTTTTTGCAACAAACATCGCGATATCCTGCATGGTCTCGCCCTTTACGATCAGCGCAAAGTCATAAACTCCCGCCATAAGATAAACTGACTCGACCTCCTCAAACGCCATGCACATCTGAGCCATTTCGTCAAAGCCGGTTTCTTTTTTCGGCGTGACCTTGAGCTCAATGAGAGCCTCAACAAAGTTATTGTCCAGCTCGTCCCAGTTGACGACCGCCTGATATCCCTTGATGATCCCGCGGTTCTCGTATTCCTTTATCTGAGCCTTGATATAATCCTCCGGCTCACCGAGCATTGCTGAAAGCTCGGCAGTGGTAAAGCCTGAATTTGTGCTTAAAAGCTGTAGCAGCTTATCCATAAATATACCTCCGTATCATGCTGTTTGGAGCGCGCGCGCGTCCGTTGTGTTTATAAGATTTACGCAAATTGCAGCCGCAAGACAAAAAAGCTCGCTGCCCTCGTCGGTTATTTCAAGCTCGCATCTGTCCGAAAAATGAAAATGCTGCATAATAAGTGAATTGTCAACGTCCATTATACTGAAATTTTTGGAGACAAGCTCTCCGCTGATGTGCCAGTTTACGCCGTAAAAGTTGCAGTACATTCCCTTTGAGGTAATCAGCAAAACAAGGGTGACCCTCCGCTTGTACGCCTTGAGCACAAAGGTTTTTGTGCCGGCGATGGGAACTCTGCGGATCCTTGCGACCGGCTGTCCGTCAGGGTCGCAAATCGAAAGATTTATTGATTTTAACACCGGCTGCTTTGAAGCAACAAGATATTTTAGGCAGCCTAATTCGTCATATACCGTAAAAGCGTTGCTGTCCGCCGACAAGTCACGCTTTAGAAAAAGCCTCATAAATCATCACCGCTTTGCTCAGCAACGGCGTTTTCAAGCTCCTCAAGCCACTCTCGCGCCGAAGCGTCGCTCGGCATCCTCCAGTCGGAGCGCGGTGAAAGCGCAACTGTTCCGACCTTGGGTCCGTCGGGCATACAGGAACGCTTGAACTGCTGGGTAAAGAACCTGCGGACAAAAGTTTTGAGCCATTTATAAATGATCTCGTCGCTGTACGCGCCCTCAAAGGAACGCTTTGCCATGCGATAGATTTTTGCAGGCGAAAAGCCAAAGCGCACGAAATAATAAAGAAAATAATCGTGCAGCTCATACGGACCGACAACATCCTCGGTCTTTTGAGCGATTTCTCCGTTTTGGTCGGGCGGAAGCAGCTCCGGGCTGACCGGGGTATCGAGCACGTCAAGCAAAACGCTTTTCAGCTCGCCCTCGGATTTCTGCGCCTCATATGCTGTGAGATACCTCACCAAGGTTTTGGGTATAGAAGCGTTCACCGCGTACATGCTCATATGGTCGCCGTTATAGGTCGCCCAGCCCAGCGCAAGCTCGGAAAGGTCGCCGGTGCCGATCACCAGCGCATTGAATTTGTTGGAAAGATCCATGAGCACCTGGGTGCGCTCGCGCGCCTGCGCGTTCTCGTAGGTCACGTCGGTAACGCTCTCGTCGTGGTGGATATCCGAAAAATGCTGCCTTACTGCATTTGTAATATTTATTTCCTCAAAGCTCACGCCGTATGCAAGTGCAAGCTTTTCCGCGTTTGATTTTGTGCGCCTGGTTGTGCCAAAGCACGGCAGGGTCACGGCGTGAATATTCTCGCGCGCGATCCCGAGCATGTCAGCCGCATGAACGCTGACGATCAGCGCGAGCGTGCTGTCGAGTCCGCCGGAAAGCCCCAGCACCAGACTTTTGATTCCTGTTGTTTCCATTCTTGAAGCAAGACCCGTTGCCTGAATTGTAAGGATCTCCTCACAGCGGCTTTCAAGGTCGCTCTTTTCTGACGGAACAAAGGGAGTTCTGCGGAAATTACGGTCAAGTGCGGTTTCGCGCGGCTCCATATCAAACATAGTCGTATGTGCTGCAAGCGGAGTTGAAACAAAGGTGGTAGAACGTCTGCGCTCGCTGATCATCCTCTCGGTGTCAACGTCGGCATAGATCATCCCGGTTGTGAACCGCTTGCTTTCCGAAAGCACAGAAGCGTTTTCCGCAATAATATTGTGCCCGGAAAAAACCATATCGGTCGTGCTCTCGCCCATTCCGGCGTCGGCATAAACATAGGCGCAGAACAGCCTTCCGCTCTGCACGCGAACAAGGTCGCGCCTGTAGCCGGCTTTGCCGATGATCTCGTCCGAAGCCGAGAGGTTAAAGATTATAGTTGCGCCGGCTTTTGCAAGCCTCTCGGACGGTGAGCCGGGAGTCCACAGATCCTCGCAAATTTCTACACCGATGCAAAATTCCGGCATTTTTGCGCAGGCAAAAAGCTGATTTGCGCAAAGGCGCACGCCCTCCTGTCCTGCAAAGCTTATTTCAGCGTCAAGCTCGGCTCCGCTTCTAAAGTGGCGCGTTTCATAGAACTCGCCGTGATTCGGAAGATTGATTTTCGGAACAAGTCCCAGCAGCCTTCCCTTATATATCACCGCCGCGCAGTTATAAATCGCCTGAAACGCCTCTACGGGAGCTCCGACAGCGATCACAATATCAAATCCGGCGGTATCGTTCATGATTTTTTTAACGGCATTTTCTGCCGATTTCAGCAGGTTTTTCTGCAAAAACAAATCGGAGCAGGTATAGCCCGTCACACAAAGCTCCGGAAAGCACACCGCAGCCGCACCGTTTTGATAAGCTTCGGCAGCTTGGGCAATGATTCGGGCGGCGTTTTCGCCGCAGTCCGCAACTCTGATTTTCGACGTTGCCGCCGCGACCTTTACAAAACCGTATTTCAAAAAAATCAGTCCTTATCAAAAATATCCACAGGCATATTCCTTTTTGGATACACCTATGGATATTATACATCAATTTTTCTGAATATACAAGTATTTTACGCCGAGAAGATAAGTTGGTATTAATTCATAACTCAGAAGCCCGAAAATGGGTTCTTCGGAAAATCACGTTTTTCGCCGAGAAGATAAGTTGGTATTAATTCATAACCCAGAAGCCCGAAAATGGGTTCTTCGGAAAATCACGTTTTTTCGCTGGGAAAGAAGCAATGGCTTTATAGGTAGGTCGCACACGCTGATGCGACCCTACAACGTAAAACAAAGCTCTTGCAAATATATAAATACAGTCGGGTATAAAGGTGTTTATAAAACAAATTCTATCTTCCCGACTGAAACTCCACTCTCTACACTCCAAACTCCACACTAAAATCATAGCATCGTCCTTGTCAGCCTTTCCCTGTGGAAAAGGTACTGGGTTTCGAGCATTGGCTCAAAGCCGGCTATGTAGCAGCTTGTGTAGCCCATAAACAGCCAGAACCAGATGACCATGAACGATATGTCGTAAAGCAAAGCCTTTTCAAACAGCGAATAGCCCAGATATGCGAACAAAAACGAGAAAAGGCAGGGATATATGTCGTTGCGGAAGGTGTTTTTCTGCAAGAACAGGTGCTGGGCGGCGTGCTTGGCAAAGCGGAAGCCAAAGATTCCGAACAGCATAAAGCCGATTATTCCCGTTGATACTAGAATAGTCAGAAAGCCGTTGTGCAGATCATTTTCGTGATAGGAATAGCTAAGCGAGCCGTTGAGGTATTCTCCGCTGTAGGAGACGATATTGCCGTTGGCTATTCCGATGATCGGTGAAATTTTGAAAAGGTCGATCGACTCTCTCCAAAGCTTAAAGCGGCCGCTGTCGGCGTTTTGATTCAGATGCTCAAAGGTGACCTGGTTTTTTTCCTGCTCAAGTATTTGCTCGGCAAGCTCGCCCGACTGATTGATGATTTCATCTCTGTTAAAAAGCACGTCAACAAAGGAAGTCGTTTTGGCTGTTACAACAGCGAAGCCTGCCTGAAAAACGTTTCTGAAAACCAGCGACGAGCAGACGATAAAAACGCCTGCGAGCATCACAGAGGTGATCTTCAGGATGATCGCCGAAGGCTTTAGACCTTCCTTTTCGGCAAAGAAAAGATAGGCGATATACACGATCGCATAGCCCAGCGTGAGCACAAGCGAGGCGTTTGAGTCGCACAAAATCAGCGAGAACAGATTGGTTACAATGCAGGTAACAAGCCAGACCTTGCTGACAGGATGGCAGCCCTCGACCTCCATCAGCTTTTCTTTGCTGAGTATGTGGCAGCACACGATTGAAACAACAGAGCAAAAGCCCAGCAGATTCGGGTTGACATACACGCCCGTAAAACGGTTTTCGTAAATCGTGAACTTGATCCATTCCCATTCAAAATTGATGCCGAACATCAAGCAAAAAACTCCGATCACGTTTGCGATCGTGGTCAAGTAGACAATAAGCGTGGATATCTTGTAAAGCTCTGCCTTAAAATTGAAGTTAGGCTCGGTGTGCATTCCGTAAAAAATAAAGAAGCATATAAACACGTGGATCAGCATTATCACGCTGTAGAAAATCGTCACCGAAAAATTAAGCAGTATAGAAATCAGCGACATTATCAGAAACGCGCCGACCCACAAACCGAAACGCATTCTGAAAAAAGTATTATAACGCTTTTGGTTGAACACAACAAGCCTTGCGCCCCAGCCAAACAGGAACACAAGCAGAACATATGCCGGAATTTGCAGGAAAGCAATGTTGCAAAAAAACAAATCCATAACATATATTATTCTGAATTTTGATGTGTCTTTCAGCATTTCCTTAAAACCGGCCATACTAAACCTCACCTTTAAGGCAGCGCGGCAAAATTTGCAGCGCAAGCCCTGTCTCGATTTTTCCGAGCTGATTAAAAAATACATTTCACAAGCCGTATTTTGAATTGTACGGCATTGGATAATTTTTACAGCACGTCCCTGACGGTCTTGAACATTATCTTTATATCCGACCTGAATCCAAATTCCTTGGTATATTGCAGATTATATTTCATTTTTTCCGGAAGAATAGTGTTAAGATAAACCTCGTCGGCATTTTCCTGAGATTCAAGCAGCTTTTGCTCGTCCTTATACATCAGTGCAGCCGGAGAGGTCACACCTGCCGGAATAAGCAGCGTAGCGTAATATTCGGGCTCGTAGCACTCAACATATTTCGGCACCTCGGGACGAGTACCGACCAGCGACATATTGCCCGAAAGCACATTAAAGATTTGAGGAAGCTCGTCAAGACGATATTTGCGCAGGATTTTTCCCGCGCCCGTGACCCTGTCGTCGCCGCAGGTGGTCACAAAAGTGCCCAGCTTCTCGGCGTCTGCTACCATTGTACGGAATTTTAGGATTTTGAAGCGTTTGCCGTAGGTAGTAACTCTTTCCTGCCTGAAAAAAATCGGTCCGCTTGAGTCAAGCCTTACGACTATGCAGATCACAATTATCGGTATTATCAAAAATATAAGCAAAACAAGCGAGATCAAAATATCTGTCACTCGCTTTAGAATAAGGCTGCCTGTTTTTTTGGAAAGAATATCATGATATACTCTGACTTCTTCGGTTTTAAACTCCTCAGGCAGCTCAGAAAAAGCTTTCATATACAAAAACCTCTTATAAAATGATACAAATATATTATTATGATTTTTCGGTATATTAAGTCAGTATAATTATATATCTTTTGTTCTGCATTTTCAATAATAATTTTTGACGCGGAGCCAAATTGTAAAATAACGTAAAAACCGACGGTATGCGGCCGTCGGTTTTTAGGTAATTTTATGGAGTAATCAAGCACATAGAAAGGAAGTTTTTCTTTGAATTATCTCTCTTTTTGAACTGATATAACTATAGCACACTTATTAGTGAATGTCAACACTTTTTTTAATATTTTTTTGAGATTTTTCTATTTTTTGTCTTTTTGACGAATATTCACGAGTTTTATTTCTAAATTAGAATTAAAAGTTAATGAAAACTTTTTTGTATATGAAAATTTTTTATTTATTTTTATCAGGGGTCTCATATATTTTTTACTAAAGTATTGCCAAATCTCTTGACTTAATCGCCAAAACATTGTAAAATTAGTATATAGAAAAGCTTGAACAAATCTTTCGGCTAAGCATACGCATTGACGAAACGTTTTGAACAGGCTGACGCAATATTATTTGATTGGGACACACGCCGCCGGTTTTGCGGTGTTGCCCAAAATAAAATTTACAAACTCCTGCCCGATACGCGAATGATTTTAAATAACCCTACAACTCTTAAATCGGGAGCTTGGCTCTTTGTGCGGTGTGCAGACCTCCCAGCTTTTGGAAGAAGGGAGCCTGAAGCCCAAAGGCGGGCACCCACCTGTTCTCTCGTAGGCAGGTTATTATTCAAATCATACGGTCGGGCGGGTCTTTTTGTGCAAATAACAAATCAGCGCGGCTTGCGCAAATGCAAAGCCGCTCGGTTTGCATAATAAAATATATGGGCACCTCAAAAATTTATAGCTGCCCATATTTGATTTTCTTATGAGGTAACCATATGAAAATTTCTGTTTTGGGCTGCGGTCGCTGGGGCAGCTGCATAGCCTGGTATCTTGACAAAATCGGACATGAGGTCACTGTTTGCGGACTAAAGGACGCTCCGGAATTTATTCAGCTTTGCGAACACCGCAAAAACGACTATCTCAGCTTTCCCGACAGCATTTCACTGACACCTGAGCTTGGAGAAGCCATCAGCAGTGCCGAGGTCATTGTGATCTCCATTTCGTCACAGCATCTGCGCTCGTACTTTGAGGACATTTCAAAGCACAGTCTTGCAGGCAAAACAATAGTTCTGTGTATGAAGGGGGTCGAAGCCTCCACCGGAAAGCGTCTCAGCGAGGTCGTGGGAGATTTTATTGACCCGGAGCAAACCAAAGTAGCCGTTTGGGTGGGGCCCGGACATCCTCAGGATTATGTCAGAGGTATCCCCAACTGCATGGTGATCGACAGTAACGATCAGGCTGTCAAGGAAAAACTGGTAAATGAATTTAACAGCGAGCTGATAAGGTTTTATCTCGGCACTGACCTTGTCGGAAGCGAGATCGGCGCAGCGGCAAAGAATGTTATAGGCATTGCCGCAGGAATTTTGGACGGCTTGGGCTACACCTCGCTCAAGGGCGCGCTCATGGCTCGCGGAACAAGGGAGATCGCCAGACTTATAAAGGCCTTGGGCGGCAATGAGTTCAGCGCATACGGTCTGTGTCATTTGGGCGATTACGAAGCCACGCTCTTTTCTCAATGGAGCCACAACCGCAGATACGGCGAAAGCCTTGCCAAGGGCATAAAGTTCGACAAGCTCGCCGAGGGAGTTATGACCTCAAAGGCTCTTTGCAAGCTGGGGGCGGACAACGGCGTTGACCTTCCTATTGTTGAGAGCGTTTATAATGTGCTTTTTGAAGATCTCGACGTCAAAGAAGCCATTGCTAGGCTGTTTGAGCGTTCGGTCAAAAAAGAATTTTAAAAGAGAGCGAAGGTAAAATGAGCAGTAAGAAAAAATCAAAAGCAAAATCAACGGTTTCACGCGACAAAGCTGCAAATCAGACAAAAACCGTTGAGACCATTAAGAAAAAGAGCAAATTTGAGACTATCATTTCAAACATCATCTGTGTGCTGACCTTTATATCCTTTGGATATATCGCGTTAATGAGCTTTTTTCAGACCAGCGTGTTTGACGCCGCAAAATTCACCAGCGAGGTCATAAATTACGAGACCGACGTTGTGGGACTGAACATTTTGTTTACGGTCCTGTTTTGCGCCTTCCTTTTTGCAATGAAAAAGACGTACAACTTTTTCGCCAAAATCAACATAAAGCTTATTGAAACGGCAATGGTGGCAATTGTTATAATACTGGGGCTTGTGTGGATCAATGCCGTCACCTCGGTCCCCGCTGCCGACAGCTACAACCTTTTTGAAGCTGCGACCGACGCTACGCGAAACACTTATAAATCAATGCAAAACGGCGGCAATTTTTACAACCACGATTTTTACAGCAACTATGCATACTTCAACTTCTATCCGTTCCAGCTTGGCTATGTTTTCTTCTCCGAGATGATATACAGGATCTTCGGCACATCAAACTCTCTGCCGATCCAGACGATCAACGTTATCTGTGTTGGCTTTGCTTATCTTGCTGTTGCAAGGATCACAAGGATCCTTTTCAAAAAGCTTTCGATCGAATTTCTTGCGATCATGCTGCTTTTGGCGTGCAACCAGCCTGTGCTGTTCTCGACCTTTGCATACGGAAACATCATAGGAATGTGCTTCTCGCTTTGGGCTTCATATTTCCTTATCAAATACTTTAAGACCAACAAATATGTTTTGCTTATCCCCTGCGGACTTATGCTCGTATTCGCGATTTTGGTCAAGTACAACAACCTTATCGTTCTTGTCGCGTTTGTGATAATGCTTATCGTTCACACAGTCAAGATGAAAAAATGGCAGAGCATCGCCTTTGCGCTCGCGCTTTGCATCGCCTCTGTGGGTGTAAACAGCCTTGTTGTTATGAGCTACGAGGCAAGGGCAAACACCAAATTTACAGACGGTGTTTCTCAGGTGCTGTATCTTGATATGGGCTTGACCGAATCTTATATGGCTCCCGGCTGGTACACAACCACCGGAAAGGATATTTACATCCAGTCTCAGCTTAACACTCAAATCGCAAACCAAAAGGGTTGGGATGATATAAACACCAAGCTGAAAAAGTTCTCCGACATCAATTACACAGTTGACTTCTTCAGCAAAAAAATCCTCAGTCAGTGGAACGAGCCCTCCTTTGAAAGCATCTGGGTAAGCCAGGTCAAGGATCATATCAGACCGGTTGACAAGGGACTGGGTGCGGCGATCTACAGCGGAAGCTTAGGTCAGCTTATTAAGCTATGGTTCAATCTGTATATGCAGATTTTGTATCTGAGCTTTGCGATCGGAATGTATTTGCTGCTGATACGCAAAAAAGCAAATATAGAAACCATGCTTTTGCCGCTGATCCTGCTTGGAGGCTTTGGCTACCACCTGCTGTTTGAGGGCAAATCACAGTATGTACTCACCTACATCATCATGATGATCCCCACCGCTTCCTACGCACTGCACACAATACTCTACAGCGACTACTCAAAGCTGAAAGAAATCATAGCAAAAATCGGCAATATCCCGGACAAAAAGCTTGAGGCTGCGGAAGCAGTTGATTCAGCTCAATGATCCATAAAAATCTAAAAGCGTTTCCGACAAAGCAACAATGTCGGAAACGCTTTTTTGCATTTGTAATTACTATTCTTCTGTGTTTTTCTTTGTTGTTTTTTCTTTCTTTTTGTCGCTGATCCCCAAAATACGTTTTGTTTTTGTGGAGCCAAAGCGATAGGCGCGTCTGAACGGTCGGGTGTAGTACCAAAAATTGATGTACGTGCGGTAACGAAAGCTTTCGGGGGTATAGGATTTGCCCTTTCGGGTAAAGGAAGTCATGACACCGATTATATCCTTGTCATAGATCCCGTGCTCCTTGACAAACTGGTTGTCGCCGCAAAGCACATATCCGCCGTCGCTCTGAAAATCAAGTACTCTGTGCAGAACAAAATGTCCGTCCGATGGTCGCCTGTAGAGCGGAACGTCAAAAAGATGGAGCCTTCCGCCCGGCTTTTTCAGCACAACAACGTCCTCGCCGTCGCGCAGCATAGGAAGCATACTTGTTCCGTTCGGAGTAAAGGTCACGGAGCCGCCGCTTTCGAGCTTTTCGGAGATTATATCAATAACGTCGCTGAGTTCAAATTCTTTACTCAAGAATATCCGCATCCTTTACTTTTTCTAAAAAAACGTCGATATCCGCGGAGGCTTTTTCGGGCTCGACCTCGTATTCTTCAAGCAGCTTGTTGACCAATTCCTGCTTGTCCGCGCCGCTTTGGAGCAGCTTGAAAAGAAACGCACCGGTTTCGTTGAGATTGATAATGCCGTTGAAATCAAGCGTAAGGCTGTTTACCGGCACAACAACATAGACATCCGCGACCTTGCGAAGCACAAAATCCTTTTTTATTCTCATTGGAGCGACCTCCGATTTTTTGAAATATCAGCTACTATTATAATACATGAAACAGCAAAAAGCAAGCGACGACTTTTGATTACCAAATAAAAGCCGCCGCTTATTTATAAAGAAGGAATTTTTAAGGCATTACTGCATATTCAGGTGTTGCCTTAACACACATTTTTATATTTATTAATACATTCCGCCCATGTCGGGTGCTGCCGGAGCAACTGCCGGAGCAGGCTCTTTGATATCACAAACGAGCGACTCGGTTGTGAGAACCATTGAAGCAACAGAAGAAGCGTTTTCGAGAGCCGAACGTGTTACCTTTGTCGGGTCAACGATTCCTGCTGCCATCATGTCGGTGTACTCCTCGGTGAGAGCGTTGAAGCCATAACCTACCTTGTCTGCCTTTTTGATATTCTCGGCAATCACACTGCCCTCAAGACCTGCGTTAGCTGCGATCTGGCGGAGCGGCTCTTCAAGAGCCTTGAGCACGATCTTCGCGCCTGTCTTTGCGTCGCCGTCGAGGGTCTCAACAAATTTTTCAACAGCCGGAATAGCATTCATGCAGGCAATACCGCCGCCGGCTACGATGCCTTCTTCAACAGCTGCCTTTGTTGCAGCGAGTGCGTCCTCGATGCGGAGCTTCTTCTCCTTCATCTCAACCTCGGTCGCTGCGCCGACCTTTACAACAGCTACGCCGCCGGCGAGCTTTGCAAGACGCTCCTGAAGCTTTTCGCGGTCAAAGTCAGAGGTAGTTGTCTCGATCTGCTGTCTGATCTGAGCAACTCTGCCCTTGATAGCGTCCTTGTCGCCTGCGCCGTCAACAATGATCGTGTTTTCTTTTTCGATCTTGACCTGGCGCGCTGTGCCGAGCTGATCCATTGTTGTGTCCTTGAGCTCAAGTCCGAGGTCTGATGTAATAACCTGACCGCCGGTGAGGATGGCGATATCCTGGAGCATTTCCTTTCTTCTGTCGCCAAAGCCGGGAGCCTTGACTGCAACGCAGGTGAAGGTTCCGCGAAGCTTGTTGAGCACGAGAGTTGTGAGAGCCTCGCCCTCAACGTCCTCGGCGATGATGAGGAGCTTTCTGCCGCCCTGAACGACCTGCTCAAGAAGCGGAAGGATATCCTTTGTTGTTGAGATCTTCTTGTCTGTGATGAGGATAAGCGGATTGTCGAGCTCGGCAACCATCTTGTCTGTATCTGTTACCATATAGGGAGCGATGTAGCCTCTGTCGAACATCATACCCTCAACGACCTCGCTGTAGGTCTCGGCTGTTTTTGACTCCTCAACTGTGATAACGCCGTCGGCTGTTACCTTTTCCATAGCCTCGGCAATAAGATTGCCGATGAACTCATCCTGAGAAGAAACAGTGGCAACTCTTGCGATATCCGCTGTGCCCTCGATCTGCTTGCTGTTTTCACAAACAGCCTTTACTGCAACTGCGACTGCGTCTGCGATACCCTTTTTGAGGATCATCGGGTTTGCGCCTGCGGTAACGTTCTTCATACCCTCGCGGATAAGAGCCTGAGCAAGAAGGGTCGCTGTTGTTGTGCCGTCGCCGGCAACGTCGTTGGTCTTGATAGAAACCTCTTTAACAAGCTGTGCGCCCATGTTTTCAAACGGGTCGTCAAGCTCGATCTCCTTTGCGATCGTAACTCCGTCGTTAGTGATAAGCGGAGCACCGTATTTTTTGTCGAGGACAACGTTTCTGCCCTTGGGTCCGAGTGTGATTTTTACTGTGTCTGCAAGCTGGTCAACGCCGCTCATTAACGCCTTTCTTGCTTCTTCTCCGTATGCGATCTGCTTTGCCATAATCGATTACCTCCCGAAAAATTATTCAACTGTTGCCAAAATATCGGACTGACGAACGATCGTGTATTCCTCGCCGTCGATTTTAACCTCTGTGCCTGCATATTTGCTGGCGATAACCTTGTCGCCTTCTTTTACGTACATTTTTACTTCGTTGCCGTCAACAATACCGCCGGGGCCTACTGCCACTACCTTGGCGAACTGCGGCTTTTCCTGAGCTGCGGACGAAAGGATGATTCCGCTCTTTGTTTTTTCTTCGGCTTCTTCCACCTGCAATACTACTCTGTCAAGCAATGGTTTGATACTCATAAAATAGCCTCCTGTGTTCTATTACGTTATACTAATCCTCAAATATAAACCGATTTTCATTGTTCACGTTTTTGCAAAGGCAAGAATGAGTTTGTCTTTTGTTTTGTTAAAATGATTTACGATCGGTAAATATTTAAGTATTAGCACTCGCCTTGTTTGAGTGCTAATTATATTTTACTCATTTTTCCGGAAATGTCAATAGGAAATTTGACTTTTTTTGACTTTGAACGGAATTTTCATGATTTCATCACATTTTGATTGCTGTGATTTCAAGCAATGCCGATTTGATTGCCGACAGCATAAACTCGATAAAGCAAGTTGAATCGGCGGCGTTATTCGATTCGTTGATCGCTCTGTAATATTCGCTCTGCCTGTCGTGGATAATCGACTCAACCGGAACCCACGCAAACAACGGATTCCATTTTGAGAGCAAAAGCGTGTGCCACAGCCTTCCGATTCTGCCGTTTCCGTCGGAAAACGGATGAATCAGCTCAAATTCATAATGAAATACACAGCTTTTAACAAGCAGTGGATTTTCGTCTTTTTCAGTCCATTCGAGCAGCTCAGCGACCAACTGCGGAACATATGCAGGCAGAGTACCAAAGTGGATAATATTTCCCTGAGAATCAGCTATGCCGACCGGACGCGAACGGAATTCGCCCGCATCGTCGCGCAAGCCTCTGACCATAACCGAATGAGCGGCCAGCAGATCGTCGAGTGAATAAGGGTTCAGTTCATCAAGTCTGTCATAGATTTCATATGCGTTTTTAACCTCCGCGATGTCCTTGGGCGGAGCTAAAATACGCTTGCCCGACACAACCGCCGTGACCTGCTCCAGACTTAGAGTGTTCTGCTCAATGGCAAGTGAGGAATATATGGTTTTAATGCGGTTGCTTCGACGTAACTGCGGCGAACGCATGGCTTCCGATGTGAATTTCATTGCGCCGACAAGCTCGGAAATCTCAGCCGTCAGGCTCAGTATTTTGGTATTGATTTGAAACGGATATTTTTGCATAAAACTCCCTCCGTCATCAGTATATCACTCAGTTGCTCAAAAATCAATTCATCTATCACAATCATTTTTCGGAGTTCAGGGCACCTAATCAATTTTCAATTCGGGTGGGGCAGTGTTGCCTTAATTAAAGAACACCGCACAATTCGCAGCGTGCGCCTTGAATTGTGCGGTTTTGTCTAAAATTCAGATGTGTAATCGCAACTTGAATTATCAAATATCCTTGATATCATCCTCGTTGAGAACCGGAACGTTATTATCGATCAGCACCTGCTCGGCTTTGTCAACGTCGTCAACTCTGAGAACAACATAAGCTCCAAAGCTTTCGGAGGCTGTAAAAGCGTAAACATACTCGATATTTACGTCCTCTTTGGCAAGGAAGTCGATCACATAAAGCAGCGCGCCAACGCGGTCGTCAAGCTTTGCGGCAACTACCTTGGTTGTGTTGATTATCAAATCGTCGCTGAGGACCTCGATAGTCTTTGGAGTGTCCGAGGTTATCATGCGAAGAATACCGAAATCCTTTGTGTCCGCAATGCTCAGCGCGCGGATATTGAGTCCGGCGTCGGCAATCGGCTTTACGATCTCGACCAGCTTTCCGGGCTGATTTTCTACAAATACGGAAATCTGCTGAATAGCCATAGTTTTATCCTTTCTCCGGTTACGGAATTAGTCGTGAAGCTTACGCTTGTCTATAACTCTGACAGCCTTGCCCTCGCTTCTTGTGATGGTCTTTGGCGGAACAAGGTGGATCTTGGGTCCGATTCCGAGCATTGTGCGCATTGCGCCCTCAAGCTTTTTCTCCTTGGCAAGGTTTTCAGAAATGATATCCGAGAACTTGTCGGGAGTGAGCTCAACGTTGATGTCAATAGTATCGCTGTTGTTCACACGGTCAACGATGATCTGATAGTTCGGAGAATAACCCTCGTTGAGCAAAACTGTCTCGATCTGGCTTGGGAATACGTTTACGCCGCGGATAATGAGCATATCGTCGCTTCTGCCCATAGGCTTGCACATCTTGACAAAGGTTCTGCCGCAGGAGCATTTTTCTCTTGAAAGGATACAAATATCGCGGGTCCTGTAGCGAAGAAGCGGAAAGGCTTCTTTGTCGAGCGAGGTGAAAACAAGCTCGCCCTTGCTGCCCTCGGGAAGCACCTCTCCGGTATCGGGGTCGATGATCTCGGCATAGAAGTGATCCTCGTTGATGTGCATTCCGCTTTGCTCCTCGCACTCATAGGCAACGCCCGGACCGCTCGTTTCGGTAAGTCCGTAGATATCGTAAGCCTTGATACCAAGGCTTTTTTCGATGGTCTGTCTCATTTCCTCTGTCCAGGGCTCCGCGCCGAAGATGCCGCATTTGAGCTTGTTGTCCTCGGGCTTATAGCCCTTTTCGGCAAGCACCTCGCCGATATGCGCCGCATAGGACGGAGTACAGCAGATGATAGTTGAACCGAGATCCATCATAAACTGGATCTGTCGGTCGGTATTGCCCGACGACATCGGAAGAGTCAGGCAGCCAACCTTGTGGGAACCGCCGTGAACGCCTGCGCCGCCCGTAAACAAGCCAAAGCCATAGGCAACCTGCAAAACGTCGCCCTTTGAACCGCCGGCGGCAACGATCGCTCTTGCCACGCAGTCCTCCCAAAGATCAACGTCGTTTTGGGTGTAAAAGGCAACCACTCTTTTTCCGGTCGTGCCGGAGGTCGAATGGATACGAACGCAGTTTTTCAAATCCGTGCCGAGCATACCGTATGGATAAGAATCTCGCAGATCTGCCTTTGACAAAAACGGAAGCTTTTTGATATCATCCACGCTCTTGATGTCCTCGGGCTTGACTCCCTTTTTGTCCATCAGGTCGCGATAATACTTCACGTTTTCGTAGACATGCTTTACCTGCTTAACAATTTTTTCGTTCTGGATCCTGAGTATTTCCTCACGCGAGGCGGTTTCAATTTCGGGCTGATAATATCGTCCCATCGGTACCACTTCCTAAAAAATTTTTTGATTGATCTGTGCTTGTATTTATTGTGTAGAGGCGCACTCATGGGTGCGCCATATTAAACGCCGTGTTTATTTAATAATTATATCCAAGCTCAAAGGCTTTGAGATTTACCTCAACAAACTGAGGCTTTACTGTGTTCTTTATAGCCTCGATCCATTTTTCTTTTTCAATATGGAAATGCTTTGCAAGTCTGCCCATCAGCACGATATTAACAGACTTTGCGTTGCCTGCTTCGGTCGCGAGCGAAAGAGCGTCGATCTCATCAACAAAAACGCCCTTTGACTTGAGCTCCTCCAAAACATTTTCCGGATATTCCGCCGCACCGGTGATGACGGGCATTGGATCGATCATCTGAGAATTAACGATGATTTTTCCGTCCTTTTTGAGGTTTGCGGCGTATCTTGCCGCCTCGATCCTCTCGAACGAAATAATATAGTCAGCCTCGCCCTGAGCGATGACCGGCGAATAAACCTTGTCGCCAAAGCGAACATAGGTAACTACCGAGCCGCCGCGCTGGCTCATTCCGTGAACCTCGCTTACCTTTACGTCGTAGCCCTCCTGAACCAACAACGCGCCCAACAGCTTGCTGGCAAGGAGACTTCCCTGACCGCCGACGCCGACGATCATAACATTCTTTGTTTCCATGTTATCTGTCTCCTTTCTCAATAGCTCCGAGCTTGCAAAGCTGGGTGCAAACGTCGCAGCCTACGCACTGGGTAAAGTCGATCTGAGCCTTTTTGTCCTTGATGCTGATCGCCGGACAACCAAGCTTCATGCACTGGCGGCAGCCAACGCACTTGTCCTTGTTGACGGTCACAGGAGTGTTTTTCTTTACATATTTGAGGAGCATACAGGGTCTGCGCGATATGATAACGCTGGGAGCCTCTGCACTGAGCTCTTCGAGGATAGCGTCCTCACATTCCTTGAGGTTGTAGGGATCAACGACCCTTACGCGCTCAATGCCGACCGAACGGCAAAGAGCCTCAAGATTTACAGCGAGAGCAGGCTCGCCCTTGATGTTATAGCCGGTGGTCGGGTTTTGCTGATGACCCGTCATACCGGTGATCGAGTTGTCGAGTATGATAACGGTTGAATTTGAACCGTTGTAGGCGATATTTACAAGTCCGGTCATTCCCGAATGCATAAAGGTCGAATCGCCGATAACGCAGACGGTCTTGCCTTCGGTATCCTTGCCGCCGGCTTTGTTAAAGCCGTGAAGTCCCGAAACCGACGCGCCCATACAGAGGGTCGAGTCAAGTGCCGAGAGCGGTGCGGCAGAGCCGAGAGTATAGCAGCCGATGTCACCCAAGCAGGTGATTTTGTGCTTTGCAAGAGTATAGAACAATCCGCGGTGAGGACAGCCGGCGCACATAACAGGCGGACGTACCGGAACCTGACTGTCGGTTGAAACGAACTCCGGCTGAGGAACGCCGAACGCCGCGCGAATAGTTGTCTGATTAAATTCTCCGATGGGCGGGAACAGCTCCTTGCCCACGCAGGGGATACCCAAATTATTGAGGTGAGTTTCGATTATTCCGTCAAGCTCCTCGATAACATAGACCTTGTCAACCTTTGCGGCAAAGTCCTCGATGAGCTTTTTGGGCAGTGGATTAACGATTCCGAGCTTCAAAACAGAAACTGAATCTCCGAAAACCTCTTTTACATACTGATAGCAGGTTCCGGCGCAGATGATGCCCTTGTCGGTCGAGGACATCTCAACGCGGTTGAGCGGCGAGGTCTCGCCAAGCTCTGCGATCTTGCGCGTTCTTTCCTCAACAAAGGGATGTCTGCGGATCGCATTTGCCGGAGCCATTATAAACTTTTGAGGATTCTTCTCATACGCAGGAAGCTCCTTTTCAACTCTGTCGCAAAGCTCAACAGCGTTTTGAGAGTGAGCGATCCTTGTACACATACGTATGAGCACCGGGGTATCGAACTCCTCGGAGATCTCAAACGCAGCCTTGACAAAGTCCTTTGCCTCAGCCGAATCGGCAGGCTCAAGCATGGGTACCTTTGCTGCGATCGCGTAGTGCCTTGAATCCTGTTCGTTCTGTGAGGAATGCATTGCCGGGTCGTCGGCAACAAAGATGACCATGCCGCCGTTTACGCCGGTATAAGAAAGCGTAAAGAGCGGATCTGCGGCAACGTTGAGACCAACGTGCTTCATGGCGCAGGCACTGCGAACTCCGCGCAAAGACGCACCGAACGCAACCTCGGTGGCAACCTTTTCGTTGGGTGCCCACTCACAGTATATTTCATCATATTTAGCGGCAAACTCGGTGATCTCGGTTGACGGTGTGCCGGGATAGCTTGAAACGACCTTTACACCGGCTTCGTACAAGCCTCTGGCGATCGCCTCGTTGCCTAACATAAGTTTTTTCAACTGTAAACTCCTCCGTATCAATACCAATTTCCAAAGGACGGAGCATAATAATATGAACGCCTTTTAAATGATTATATCACAAACAAAAATGAAACACAAGCAGATATTTTGAATTGCAGGATCGCGCGGAAAAACCGAGCCTGTCTTTTGACAAATAACAGCAAAGAGCGCGCCGCTGAATGTGAAAAATCGACCCAAAAAATTGCTGATAAAAACCGATCAAAAAAAGCGATCAGATTTAACGTTTTTCAGCCGGAATCACGCTTTTTTGGTTATTATTTTTGGGCGCAAATTAGGGCTTGTTTAAAAAATAGGAACAGATTGTATCATTTCAACAAAATAACAATAGAAGCAATATAAACGAAGGCAAGGAAGGAGAAGTCGGTTTTG
>OMZU01000022.1 GCA_900315605.1 uncultured Eubacteriales bacterium
ACGCGGCTTTTGACGGCTGTAATTCATTGCAGTCAATTACAATTCCCGATGGTGTAACAAGTATTCCGGAATATGCATTCCAAAACTGTACTTCGCTTGAGACAGTTTCTTTCGGAAGCGGAGTAAACAGTATTTCGGGTACTGCATTTTTGAACACAACTTCGCTCAGCGAAATCAATGTATCCGAGAACAACTCGGTGTACGCGAGCATGAGCGGCGTGCTCTACAACAAGGCGATGACCGAGATCATTCTTTCGCCCAAGAACAAAGAGGGCGAAATCATAATCCCAGACACGGTAACAACGATCAAAGATTACGCTTTCCAGAACAGCCCCAACCTGACGTCTGTTGTTATCGGCAAAAATGTTGAAACTGTCGGAGCCTATGCGTTCAGCGGCTGTCCGAACCTTGAATCCGTAACATTCAAAAACAACAGCGAGATCTCAAAGACGATCGGCGAATATGCTTTTGCGGACTGCACAAAGCTTTCGAGCATTGATTTCGGCAATGCCGTTAAGTCAATCGGCAATTATGCATTCAAAAGGACAGCTTTTACAGAGCTGGTTTTCCCTGACAGTCTTGAAACGATCGGGGATTATGCGTTCACGCCATATCTTTATAATGATTACGGTAACGTATATCAAAGTCAGCTTTTAAGCGTGACCTTTGGTTCAAACTTAAAATCAATCGGTAACTACGCCTTTGTATACAATAATAAGCTTACTGAGCTGGTTATTACGGGCAATAAGCTGACTAATATAGGAAGTTATGCTTTTCGTGATTGCGACGCGCTCACAAGCGTTGAAATAAGCGGTAATAAGACAATATTTAAAAGCGGCGCGTTCTATCAGTGCGACAATCTTGAAACTGTCACACTAAGCGGAGTAGAAGCTCTTAACAGCAACGATGTATTTGAATACTGCTATAAGCTCAAAACATTTACTGCTGATAACAGACTGAAAACAATCGGAAACTATGCTTTCCACGGTGACAAGCTTCTTGAAACAGCAAATATCGGAACAGGTGTAACTTCAATCGGATATGCAGCCTTTAGCGGTTGTAACGCATTGAAATCAATTGCGATCCCTGACGGTGTTACAACTTTGTCAGATAGTTCATTTGATTCTTGTAAAGCTCTTGCGACTCTTTCGCTGGGTAGCGGAGTAAAAACAATTTCAACAACTGCTTTTGTTAATGCAAATGCCCTTGAAAATATCACTGTTTCCGAGGCTAACGAGAATTTCAAAAGCGTTGACAATGTTTTATATTCCAAGGACGGCAAAACTCTTGTGCTCTTCAAAAAGGGTATGACCGGCGAATACACTATTCCCGAAGGAGTAGAAACAATTGCTCCATATGCTTTCCATAATTGTAAGCTTTCCAAGGTTACAATTCCGGTGGGAGTAAAAACAGTTTCCGATTACGCTTTCCAAAACAGCCCTAACCTTACAGAGGCTGTTTTTGAGGATAGCGATAACGCTAACAAGGTTATAGGCAACTACGCCTTTGCGGATTGTACAAATCTTGCAAGTGTTGACTTCGGAAACGCGGTCAAGTCGATCGGTAACTTAGCGTTCAGAAGATCTGCTATAGCAGAGCTTGATTTTCCTGATAGTCTTGAAACGATCGGAGAATACGCATTCACACCGTATACCGACTACAGCGGAAACTATCGTGAAAGCCAGCTGCAAAGTGTGAGCTTTGGCGAAAACCTAAAATCAATAGGTTACCGCGCATTCACAGCTAATAATAAACTTACAGAGATCAAGATCACCGGCGGACAACTGACAAGTCTCAGTGCTTACGCGTTTTATAATTGTGACGCACTGACAAACATAGAAATCAACGGTAATAATGCCGTTATCGAGAATTATGCGTTCGAGAATTGTGACAAGCTTAAAAATGTTACACTCAACGGTGTGGCAACTATCCGTTATGACGCTTTTCAGTATTGCCGTGCTCTTGAAACCGTTAATATGTCGAACGACGTAAAGACGATCGAGAGCGACGCATTCTATTCTTGCCCTGCACTCAAAGAGGTTGTTCTCAGCAAGAATCTTGAAAGTGCGGCGAACCGCGTATTCACAGGCTATTCCAACATGACAGTATACTGCTACGAGGATACATATTCTCACGAGTACGCGCTTACCCTCAATAACGTTGAGATCAAGTTCATTCTTGACAACTACTATGTAACAAACCTCAGAGCCGTAAATCTTGCAAGCCAGAGCGCGACCTTCGCGTGGGGCAAGCCAAAGGGCTTTGACAACATCGACCACTACATCATCAGCAAAAACGGCGTAAAGTATGACGAGACAAACTCGCTTTCATACACCGACACCGGACTTGCTCCAGGAGAAACCCACACCTACGGAGTAAAGGCTGTTGATTCCGACGGTATCATCTCCGAGGAAAAGACCCTCGAGGTTACCACAGCCTGCACATCTGTAGAAAGGATCGTGCTCCCCAACAACGACATCACCATCGGCGGACTCTTTAAGGTTAAGCTCACCGCAGTTATGGAAAACAACCTTTCAAAGTCCGGCGCAACAGCAAAATTCACCTACAGCGCAGACGGCGAGACCTGGTCAGACGCCTGCACCGCATCCGTGCTTCCCGACGGCGTAAGCTACGTTGGCTACTGGGATCTCAAGGACGTTAGAACAGGCGAATACATGCTCAGATTCACCCTCACCGACAAGGACGGCGGCGAGAGCTTCAAGGATACTCAGGTTATCGTTGACAGAACTCACCCGGCGGCGATCGACGAGGTGACAGTAACTCCGCTCGAAACCTCGATCAACCTTGCATGGCAGATCTCCAAGGAATATGATACAAGGATCTACAGGATCTACCGCAAGGCTTCAGGCGAGGACGAGTTCGAGCTTATCAGCGAGATCAGAAACAGAAACACAACAACATATTCAGACAAAAACGTAGAAGAAGGCGTGACCTATGAGTACTATGTTGTAGGAACCGATTCATTCGGTCAGGAAAGCCTCACATACGAAATCGTATCGGCAGGTATCATCGACGATTCGATCGCTCCTGCGTTCACAAGCATTTATCCTGCTTCAAACAACTTCATCTACGGCAGCAAAAAGTTCACTGTAAACGCAACGGATAACGTAGGCGTAACCAAAATCGAGCTTTATTATTCACAGGATTCAACCGTTCCCAACGAGGAGTGGACGCTCTTTGCTTCTCATAACGGAAGCGTGTTCGACGAATATGTTGACACCTCCGTTATCCCGGACGGCGAGGTATTTGTAAAGGCAAAGATCTACGACGCAAACAACAACTTTGTATATTCACCTGCCTACAGATACTATTCCGACAACACCGGACCCGAAAAGGTTCAGAATGTGACCTGCGTTCAGGCGATCGGAACTATCGTAACGCTTTCTTGGGATGAAATCAGCGACAATGACCTCCACCACTATGTAGTAGAGGTTCAAAACTCAAACAACGGTTGGGACTGGGCTGCCCAGACCTCGTCAACAAACGGCGTAAACATCAAGAACCTCAAGCCCGAAACCGAGTATACCTACCGCGTTGTGGGCTACGACAAGTTCAACAACCGCGGCGTGGTTTCAGACCCGATCACAGTAACGACCGCGGCAGACACCGAGGCTCCGCTTATCACAAGCATCTCACCACAGCCCGGCTATTACAACAATAAGATTTCACTGCAAATCTATGCTAAGGACGACTACAGGGTAACAAACCTCACAGTCCAGACCTCAACAGACAAGAATAACTGGAGCAACGTTGCTAATCTCACAGCGGACAATCCGTCAACCGGAGTGAACTTCCGCCACGAGCTCAGCCTTGCGAATTATGAAGAAGGCTCGCTCTATGTAAGAGGCATCGCAAAGGACAGCTACGGCAACACAACTCCAACAAACGAAGCTACTGTTTATGAGTACGTGGTTGACAGAACAGCTCCTGCGGTTCCGGTCGGAATCAGCGCGGCTTCTGCGGCTCCTGAGGATACAGGCTCCTGCTACGTAAACGTTTCGTGGAACCCTGTAACTGACGACGACAGCTTCAGCTACTACAACGTTTACAGAAGCGATTCAGAGAACGGCGACTACACGCTCATAAAGGGCAGACTCAACACAGTCAACACCTACGACAACAGCGTTGAGTACGGCAAGACCTATTTCTATAAGGTTGAAGCCGTTGACAAGGCAGGCAATGTAAGCGAAAAATCCGCAGCAGTTTCCTGCAAGGTCAAGGACGACGAGGAAGCACCGGTGATCTACAGCGTATCACCCGTAAGCGGAACATATATCGGCGCAAAGAACAGCGTGATCTCAGTTGCGGCTTCCGACAATGCAAGACTTGACACTCTCAAGGTCGAATACAAGACAAACGGCTTGTTCAGCAGCTTTACAACTCTCAGAGAGGTAACAGGCAACGCAAAGAACAACTGCGAGATCAAGGTAACTCTCCCGATCGAGGAGCTTGACAACGAAACAGAAGTAACTCTCAAAATCACCGCAGCCGACGCTTCGGGCAATCAGGCAGAAGAAAAGACAGTTACCTACACGATCGACAAGGAAGCAGCTGAGATCAAAGACCTCGAACTCACAAAGACCGAGGACAACATCTACACCGCAAGCTGGACAACAGACGATGAAGATGTAAGCTACTTCTACGTTTACAAAAAGACAGCCAACGACAGCGATTATACACTCTATGATTCTGTAATGGCTCAGACAGGAAAAACAAGCTACAGCTACACCGACGAGGAGATCACCCTTGCCGACAGAAGCGTAGGCTACAAGATCGAATCCTACGACAGAACCGGCAACACAGCGACAGCGCAGACCGAAATGCTGGGCGTTACCGGCATGATAAAGCCTACCGCGATCATCGACTGTCAGCCGACAATGGTATTCGGCAGCGAATATCTCTTTGACGGAACAGGCTCGGTTGACGACGGCGGCATCACAAGCTATGAGTTCAACTTCGGCGACGGCACCGACCCCGTTGTCAACGCCGAGGGCACAACAACTCACGTTTACAACGAGCAGGGCGAATACACCTTCACTCTCACAGTAACAGACACCGACGGCAACACCGACACAGTTACAAAGCAGATCACCGTAACAGGCAGAGAGCTTGTAAGCAAGGTTTATGTAACCGTTAAGGACGACAAGAACAATGCTATGCCCAACACAGACGTTTACGCAGACCTCGGTGAGACAAACCAGCAGCACGCATATACAAATTCCTCCGGTCTCGCAACCTTTGAGCTTCCGGTAGGAACACACATCATTTCTTCCTACAAGAACAGCGACTATCTGCCGATCAAGCGTTCGATCGCGGTAACAGGCAACGACATTCAGCTCACTCTTGTACTCATTAACGAGCCGATCGTAACAGGTGAGTTCGAGATCCACAAGATGACCTTTGACGAGATCGTAGCCGCAGGCATCGACATCAACGCGGCTGAGAACAGAAACGTTGTAAAGATCAACGTAACTCTCGTTTATGAGGCTGTTCCGATCAAGTCCCAGATCATCTGGAACGGTAAGGAAGTAAAGGCAGAGCCGATCTATGTCAAGTCATCAAACGGCAAGACGCATAAGCTCACTCCGTATGTAATCGGCGGAGGCGGCGGAGGCGGCTTCGGCGGAGGCGGCGGAGGCGGAATCGACAACCCGACCGTAATCTATATCGACGTTCCGGTTGAGTTCTCCTACCTCAAAGAGTTCTTCGACGTTAAGCTCCATATCCTCAACCACGCTTCCGAAGATTTCAGCCTGCTTGACAGCACGGTTAAGCTCAACGTTCCCGAGGGACTCACAGTAGTTAATACAAACTATTCTTCATCAAAGGCTACCGTATATATCGGCGAGATCCAGGGTCAGACCCAAAAGACAGTTTCGTGGGTTCTCAGAGGCGACAAGCCCGGAACTTATGATATTTCGGCTGACTTCCTCGGAATGCTCTCCTACTTCAACGAGCCGATAGCGGCTAAGTTTGTCGCGGATGAACCGATCGTTGTTCAAGATTCGTCCTCGATCAACGTTGAGGTAGAGGCTTCACAGACCTCCTTCGGCGGAACTATTTTCTATAACACGGTCATCGAAAACACAGGCGACTTTGCTCTCGAAGCGTTCCAGTGGGTTCCGCTGATTGAATCCTTTGCAGACGAATATGTTGATGCAGACGGAAATCATTACGAAATGACCGAGCAGAGAACGGTTCTCGCTCCGGGTGAAAAGTTCATCTACCACTACTTTACAAAGGTTGGCAGATTGTACAAGTACATAGGAAACATTGTTGACGATATGAACTCCAACGGAGCTCAGGTAAAGGTAACCACCTATCCGGCTGAGCACTTCCTCGACCTCTACTACGAGAAGTTCCCGGAGGAAGCAGGAAACTATGTATTCTATATAAAAGACAAGAACGACAACGATATCAGCGGCGCAAAAATCAAGCTTAACGACGAGGTTGAGTTTGAAAGCAACAACAAGGGAATGACACTTGTCAGCCCGGAGGAAAGACAGGATATTCTCAGCGACAGACTCATTGTTTCAAAGGAAGGCTACTACACTTACGACAGCAACTTTGAGGGAGTCCAGCTTGGAACAAACAAGCATGTCACTCTGTATAGTCTTGACGACTTTGTTGTTGAGGACGTTCTTCTTGACGGCAAGAGCGCGGTAACCGAAACAAGGATGATTGCCACAAATGACGTTGACAGCAAGGGCAATCCCAAAAACATAACCTTTACCGCAACGATCTACGGAAACGTTAAAGAATTTGATATTTACCAGGGCGACAACAAAATCACAAGCGTAGGCAAAAACATCGATGCTTCCAAGCATCTGTATCAGGTGATTTGCCCGGCGTCAGACTTTACGGTTGGCGAGCCTGTTGAATTCAGAACAAAGGCAACAGACGGCAGAGAGATAAATGTTGAGCTTCGCACAAGAACTATCGAGGTCAATCTGAATCCCGATATCAGTCTTCCTACCGATAATTTCCACATTGAAGTAAACAGTCCGGAATTTGAGTGGCTCAACGGCTATAGCTTTGACTTTGCTCTCAACGACAGCATGGGACTTTCGGTAGAATATGACCGCAAGGAGCAAAAGGTTACTGTAGGACTTAATATTGACGCGGTAACCTGGGAGCAGGTCAAGAAAAACGCCGGCAAGGACGACGACGATGATGACGACGAGCCGTACAGCTTTGACACTGTTCAAAAGTTTAACAACTATACCGGAACCTCAATGTATAAGGAAATCACCAAGGCGATAGAAAAGGAATTCAACGAGGCAAAGAACAGCAAGCCGGATAAGTTCGCACCCGGAAAAATCAACATTTTCGTTCAGGGCGCGCTTGAGTTTGATGTTAAGGACGACGGCAAGCTTGAGCTTTCGGGTTCCTCACTCAGTATAGGAGCGACCTTCGGAATCGAGTGGGATACAACCTTTGTAGTAGGCGTTGTTCCGCTTACCGCAAGCGTCGGAGTATCAAGCACGATGGGAGTGGGAACTTCCTTTGAACACACAGTAGAAAACTATATTCCAAAGATCCACATGGCAGAGGCTTCTTTGAACCTCGAAAGTGAGATTGAACTTAGTATAGGCGTTGGCGTATCTGTTCTTTCGGCAGGCGTTTACGGAAGCGTAGGAGCGGAGTCAACAATCGTTCTCTACAGCAAGACAGAGCCGGCAGGTTTAAAGGAAGCGAAGATAAATGGCGAATTCGGCGTATACTTCAAGTTTATATTCTTTGAAGAAAAGTGGCCGATAGTAAGCGGCGAATTCCAGCTCTATCCTCCCAAATATTCAAATGATTCTGTCGGAAAGGGATATAACCCCGACCTCTACACCGTAAACACCGACATCATGTCGCTCAACCCCTACTGGGCAAGTCCCGTTGCGACAAGCGTTGGCACAACAACCATGCTTGACAATGCATACTCCGGCACACCTGCTCAGATCGCGGTTTGCGGCAACAAGGCAGTAATGGTTTATCAGGGCGTAGACAGAAATGCCGACAACGTAGCAAACGCACTCGCACTTTACTACAGCGTTTACAACCCCGAGACCATGAACTGGTCAGTACCCAAAAAGCTCGATTCCAACCAGCAGGCTGACATCGACTTCACCCTCGTTTCAAACGGCGACAAGGCATATGTGCTCTATACTCAGGCTAACAGCGAGCTTTCCGAGGATATCGGAATTTTCGACGTAACCAAGAAGATCGACGTATATACGGCAGAGTTTGACAGCAGCACCGAGACCTTCTCAGGCTTTGACAGACTCACAAACGACGAGAGCTACGATACTATCCCCGTAATCAAGACGATCGGCGGCTCGCCCACAGCGGTTTGGACAAGCAACTCTGAGGGCAGTCCGTTCCTCAGCGAGGGCACAAATTCGATCAAGCTCAGCAAGCTCGAAAACGGCGAGTGGTCTGCTCCTCAGACAGTTGTTTCAACAGAGGACGCGATCATCAACTGCGACGTTGTTGCATCCGACAGAACACCTGTTGTGGTTTACACAACAGACGCTGACGGCGACCTTGTAACAGCAGACGACAGAAATCTTTACGTTCTCAACACCGCAAACAACGAGAGCCAGACGATCGCTCAGGGCGTTACCTCTGCGGTAGAGATCGGCGAGCTAATGGGCAACAACGTTGTAATGTGGTACGATAACGGCGAAATGAAGCAGTACAACGCAAAGACCTCTGTGATCACTTCGATCGACGGAATCCCGTCGGCAGCAGCTAAGGAATTCAAGATCGCTTCCGACGAAAACGGAAACAATGCGCTCGTATTCGTTAGCGAAGGCACGATTTATGCAAAATATCTCAACACCGAAACAGGAAGCTGGAGCGAGCCGATCGCAGTCGCTTCTTCGGAAAACAACATTGAGAATATTTCGGCAGAATACGTAAACGGCAAGCTCAACGTGACCTACTACGACACAAAGGTGACAGACAGCGAGAGCATGGCTACTCAGTCCGACCTCAAGACAGCGGTAGCAGCAAACACTCCAAAGCCCGAGATCACCTCGGCAAGCGTAGACCACGAGAATCTTGTTCTCGGACAGGAAGCCGAAATGCAGGTAACTGTAAGAAACAGCAGCTCTGCTCCGACAGGAAATCTGAGCTTCACCGTAACAAACTACGACGGCACGGTTCTCGGCAGCTTTACCACAGAGAACGTATCCCTCAACGCAGGCGAGAGCCAAGACTTTGTTGTACCGTTCACAGTACCGGACGATATCGTAAACCGTGATGTAAAGGTTACAGTAACCGACAGCACCAAGACAGGCGTATCCTCAAAGAACGTCAAGCTTGCGGTCGTTGACTACGGCGTAAACGCATCACAGATCTACGACGGCGACAAGGAATACATCAAGGCAGTCGTATACAACAACACAAACTACACCTCACCTGCGACCCTTGAGGTTTACAACAGATTCACAGACGAGGTGCTCTACTCGACCAACATTTCAAAGGTAGAGAAGAACTACCCCGTGACCGCAAAGATCGAAATAGACAACAGCTATATCGACAAGAACGGCTACATCTCGGTAAGGATCGTAACCAAGGCAGAGGACAGCTTTGAAACGGATAATACAGACATGTTCCAGTACATTCCTAAGGATGCGTTCGACACCCCCGACCTGCTGATAGGCGACGTAAACCTTGACGGCGAGGTTGATATCAACGACGCAACCGAAATTTCAAAGTATCTGGTAAATCTTATTACGCTTGAGGGCAAGGCTCTTGCAACAGCCGACGTAAACGGCGACGCAGACATTGACATCAACGACGTAACCTGCATCCAGAAGTACCTCGCAAAATTCACAAGCTACGGAAACTGCGGTCAAAAACTGACCTCACGTGTATGATTTGATCCTGCAAGTTTAGTAATTGCTGAATTGATTCCCTAAAATATTCAGACCCCTGCAATCAGATAGGTTGCAGGGGTATGATTTTTTTAGAGGGCATTGTAGGGTATGTGACTTTTGATTTCCAAATAATTTATCTGATCGCATAACAATAACACAAAAATTTGATTGACTATTAAAAATATTTATGCTATATTTATGATAGAAGATGATTTATTGCAATAAAAGGAGGATCATTTATGAAAAAACTTAACAAAGCTGTTTCGCTGCTGCTTTGCGCTGCGCTTGCGGCTTCTGCATCGGCTTATTCGGCGTCAGCCGCCGGCTCGTCGGGACTGCACGAAAACGAAAGCATAAAGCTTGCGGATGACATAAACGTTGAAAAAATCGAATTTCAAAACCCCGATTTTATCCGCGGAATGGATGTTTCGTCCGTGATCTCGCTTGAAAATTCCGGAGTAAGGTTTAAAAACAAAAACGGCACTACCGAGGATCTGCTCAAAATCCTTGCCGATAACGGCGTAAATTATATCCGCGTCAGGGTCTGGAACGATCCCTATGATTCCGGTGAAAACGGCTACGGCGGCGGCAACAGCGACGTTCAAAAGGCTGCCGCGATCGGTGCTCGTGCCGCTCAGTACGGAATGAAGCTGCTTGTGGATTTTCATTACTCCGATTTTTGGGCTGACCCCGGAAAGCAAAAGGCTCCCAAGGCGTGGGCGAATCTTTCAACCGCTCAAAAGGCGGTAAAGGTCGGTGAATTCACTCTTAATTCTTTAAACGAAATAAAAAACGCAGGTGCGAATATCGGCATGGTTCAAATCGGTAACGAAACCAACAACGGGATCGCAGGCACAAGCAGCTGGTCGGATATGGCTGTGATTTTCAACGCCGGCTCCTCGGTGGTTCGCCAATTTGACCCGAATGTGCTTGTCGCTCTTCATTTTACAAACCCCGAAAGGACAGCTACTGTAAAATGGTTTGCGGATAATTTAAACACTCTAAACGTTGATTACGACGTTTTCGCGGTGTCATATTACCCTTACTGGCACGGAAGTCTTGAAAATCTTACCTCTGTTCTCAACTACGTTTCGGGAACCTACAACAAATTTGCAATGGTTGCCGAGACCTCATACGCTTACACTCTCGATGATTTTGACGGACACGGCAATACAGTCGATTACCGGAACAACAACACCGGAGCTGATTTGCTCTGGAGCTTCACCCCTCAGGGTCAGGCTGACGAGGTGCGCTCGGTGATGAACGCCGTGAACAACGTCGGCAACGCAAAGGGAATCGGTGTTTTCTACTGGGAAGGCGCGTGGATCACGGTCGGAGATATCTCCGGACTGAGCGGCTCGGCATGGACTGACTGCTACAACTCCAACAAGGCTCTGTGGGAGAGCTTCGGCTCGGGCTGGGCGTCAAGCTATGCCGCGGAATATGACCCCGACGACGCAGGAGAATGGTACGGCGGAAGCGCGGTTGACAACCAGGCGTTTTTTGATTCTCAGGGAATGGCTTTGCCCTCGCTAAAGGTTTTTAAAAACGTGCTCACCGGCTCGCTCAACGTTGGAGAATACCGCCTCGGAGACGTTGATACAGACGGAAATATAGATATCAACGACGCAACTCTTATTCAAAAATACCTTGCCGTGCTTTGTAATCTAAGCGAGCTGCAAAGGTCGCTTGCGGACACAAGCGCGAACCTCACGCTTGATATCAACGACGTAACGCTCATACAAAAATATCTTGCAGGGCTTGTCGGGGAGGATTACAAGTCATAACTTTGGTTCTGATTTCATATGCTTTTCTGTAACGATCGGGAGCCCCTCGGGGTTTCCGACAGCAATTATCGCCGCGGCGGTATAATTACGGAGGCTGTGAAATGACAGAATACTTATCGGAAGGAAAGCTTATCTACCGCAGGGAAAACAACCTTATAATAAATTCTCCCTCGCTGCTTTGCGAGGCATGGCGCAACGGCACCGTCCTTGAGGCAAGGGCAAGCCTGTGCGACGCGCAGCACAATCTGATCGTTGACCTGGGTGCGATGAAAGGAATCATCCCGCGCGAGGAGGGCGCGATCGGGATACGCGAGGGAGCGGTACGTGACATCGCTGTGATCTCGCGCGTAAACCGCCCGGTGTGCTTTGTCGTCACCGAAATCAAAACCGACCCCAACGGCAACGAATATGCAGTTTTGTCCAGAGAAAAGGCTCAGCGAAAATGCCTTGACAACTACATATCAACGCTCGTCCCCGGCGACATTGTAAACGCGCGCGTGACCCGGCTCGAAAGCTTCGGCGCGTTTGTCGATATCGGTTGCGGAATTATCGCGCTGCTGCCGATCGACGCGATCTCTGTTTCAAGGATAGAGCACCCAAAGGAGAGGTTTTCCGAGGGAATGGACATTCGCGCGGTGATCCGTTCGATCGAAAACGGAAGGATCAACCTCAGCCACAAGGAACTTTTGGGAACCTGGGAGCAAAACGCTGCGGCATTTTCTCCGGGCGAGACGGTGTCGGGGATCATTCGCAGCGTGGAAAGCTACGGCGCGTTTGTCGAGCTGAGCCCCAACCTTGCCGGGCTTGCAGAAATAAAGGAGGGAGTGCGCGCAGGCGAAAGGGCAAGCGTTTATATCAAGAGCATTATTCCCGAAAAAATGAAAATAAAGCTTATTATCATCGACTCGTTTGAATATCGCTATCACCCACAAAAGCCAAAATATTTTTTCACCGGCAGCCACATCGACAGCTTTCTTTATTCGCCGAAGGACTGCCAAAAAAGAATAGAAACGGTGTTTTAATAATTATTCTATAATAGAATTATATATCAAACACAATTGACACGCGCCGCCTCAAATGGTATTATATTTTTGTATCAAAAAAGGGGATCAAAAAAATCCCCTTGGAATATGGGGTGGAAAAATGAGCGTTGCCGTTCAGATAATTTTAATAATCCTTGTCTCGCTTTCGCTTTTGGTCAGCATCATAGCCATGGCTATGATCTCTTCAAAAAGCAAAAGCCAAAGCGTTGAAGCCGAGCAGCTCAAATCTGAGCTTGTCTCTGCGATGAGCAATGAGCTTGCCGCTCAAAACAGCTCTCTGCGCAGTGAGCTTGCGGTGCAGACCCAAAACTCGATCATGACAATGGGCGAGATGCTCAGCACAAACCAGCAGAGCTTTTCTCAGAACCAAAACGACAAGATGACCCAGCTGGAAAACAGGATAAAGACCTTTTCGCTCGAAAACGAGCAAAAGCTGGAGAACATCAGACAGTCCGTGGAAAAGCGGCTTGAATATCTTCAGAGCGACAACAACCGCAGGCTTGAAGAAATGCGCTCAACCGTTGACGAAAAGCTGCAAAAAACGCTGGAAGAAAAAATGAACCAAAGCTTCTCGCTTGTCAACGAGCGTTTGGAGCAGGTCTACAAGGGCTTGGGCGAGATGCAAAACCTTGCGGTCGGAGTAGGCGACCTCAAAAAAGTCCTCTCAAACGTCAAGACAAGGGGTATAGTCGGCGAGATCCAGCTCGGCGCGATCCTCTCCGAGATCTTGTCGCCCGAGCAGTATGACGAGAACATCGCAACCAAAAAGGGTTCAAAAAATGTTGTCGAATATGCCATCAAGCTGCCTGCCGAGGAAGACGGCTTTATATATCTTCCGATCGACTCAAAATTCCCCGGCGACACCTACGCCGCGCTCAGAGACGCTGTTGACGAGGGCGACAAGGCAAAGATCGACGCGGCGGCAAAAACGCTTTTGACCACGATCAAAAACGAGGCGAAGGATATCCGCGACAAATATATCGATCCGCCAAACACCACGGAATTTGCGATCATGTTCCTGCCGTTCGAGGGCTTGTACAGCGAGGTCGTCAACCGCGGAATGGTTGAGCAGCTCCAGCGCGACTACAAGGTGAACATAGCAGGCCCCAGCACAATGGCTGCGTTGCTCAATTCGCTGCAAATGGGCTTCAAAACCCTTGCTGTGCAAAAGCGCAGCGCAGAGGTTTGGGAGGTTCTCGGCGGCGTCAAGCAGGAATTTGACAAGTTTAACGACGTTCTCGTTGCGACCCAGCAAAGGCTTGACCAGGCAAACAAGGAGCTTGACAAGCTGGTTGGTGTGCGCACCCGTCAGATCCAGCGCAAGCTCAAAAACATCCAGTCGCCCAACGCGCTGCCCGAGTCGTTGGACGAGTAATAATATTCAAGGCAATACCGCATAATTCAGGTGTGCGGATTGCGTAGCAAGATTTTTCGTCAGGTTGGACAAAAAATTGAGGTAAGGCTGACGCCTTGCCGAGACTTTTGCCTCAACAAAACAAGCGGCGCAGCCAATCAAAGGCTGCGCCGCTAACTATTGTTATGAGAACTGCTCTCCGTCTAAAAATAAGATGCTATGTTTTTTAGCTTGCGCTTTGCTACAGTCAGATGACGTGAAACGGTGCTTTCGTCAAGTCCAAGCTCCTTTGCAACCTCGCGCTGAGTTTTGTCCTTTAAAAAATGCTCGGTAACGCACTGCTGCTGTCGGGGCGTGAGCTCGCGCCGTATCGCCGCAAACAAAATATGCTTCATCTTTTCAATTTCCGCTTTGTTTGTATTGTTAGCGAACGAGTAGCGGTCAAACAAAAGGAAATCCGTGTTTACGTCGTCAAAATGAACCTGCTTTGTTTTCATCAGGCAACACCTCTGAACCTGTCCATAAGGTGATTGGCTGTATCCATACACTCATGATAACAGACTCTGTAAGCGGAGATCTTGGCGTCTAGCTCCTTCTTTTTCGAGAACGACGCGCCGCGGCGCAGCTTTTTCAGTCTGTCAATAACGAGAGCAAATTTCTCTGCCTCTGAATAATACTCGTTTGACCATGTACAGTAATTCATTTTTCAACCTGCCTTTACTTTATTCTTTGGGAGCGTCTGATACCGAATAATTTGGGCATCCGCCCTTAATTGTGCGGTGTTGCCTTAAAACGCTTCCGTTGATTTGTGCTTCTTAATCCATTCATTAACAGCTGTTCGGCAGCTTGTCCGGGGCGTATACTTTTTATCTGAAAGTACGACAAATTGCCTATCTAATATTATATCGTACAAATGTTTGAATTTCAAGATAAATTGTGAAAAAAAATAACAGTTTTCGAGCATTGTCCCATTGTCAGGACTTTTACTCCGAGAAGAAACGTTTTTTAAGGATCAAACGTTAAATGCCCGACAATGCCTTGATAAGGAAATTACGTTTTAATAAAATAGGAGATTTATACGGAAAATCTTTTAACAACGCCGTGCCGTTAGGCACTTTTAATCCGAGCAGAAGCGTTTTTTTAGAATCAAACGTTAAATGCCCGACAATGCCTTGATTTGGAAATTGCGTTTTTATTAAACATTATTATTTCGTTTTTACTAAACACTAAATTCAAACCGAAAATCCTTTGACAACGCCGCTGAACACCATTATATATGCGCAAAACGGCACTTTTGCCAAAAAACATTTTTGTACTATTTGCTATTCTAAAATTGCTCAGCGGAATTAAAAAGTTTAAATTTAAAATTATCAAAAAAATGTTGCACAAATTTAACATTAAAATTCTGTGCAAATTGTTATTTCGCCTGTTTAGAAATCCAAAATGCCCCATTCTCGCTTGAAAAATTGCCCCAAAAAAGGTATAATTAACATCAAGAAAACTACTTTTACGTAGTATTATCAAGAAAAATGGAGGTTCATTTCGGAACATTCATTTTCATAAAACACACAATCGCGAAGCAGACCGTCTTATGGCGGTCTGTTTTGCGTCATTTGGGTGCAATAATGCACAAAGGTATTGCAAGTTTGTATCAAAGCTGTTATAATAATAGCGCACAAGATTTGTGCAAATCACAAAACGGAGAGAGCTTATGAAGGTAAAAATCATTTCAGACAGCACCTGCGATCTTTCAAAGGAGCTTATTGAAAAATTCGATATCCAAATCATCCCCCTATACGTCAAGCTGGGCGACAAGACCCTCAAAGACGGCGTCGAGGTAACTCCAGACGATATCTACAGCTATGTTGAAGCAAAAGGCGAGCTGCCCACAACCTCTGCGCCAAACCTCGACGACTTTACCTCGGTGTTTGGCGAATGGACGTCAAAGGGCTACGCTGTTGTCCACATCAACATCAGCGGCGACTTTTCCAGCTCATACCAAAACGCCTGTGTAGCGGCGTGCGAGGTGGGCAACGTTTATGTTGTTGATTCGCGCAACCTCTCAACAGGTCAGGGACTGGTCGTTCTTCACGCTGCTGCGCTTGCCCGCGACGGAGCGTCGCCCGAGGCGATCAAGCAAAGCTGCGACGACTTGGTTTCAAGAGTAGAGGCAAGCTTTGTTGTTGACAGCATTGACTATCTCTACAAGGGCGGCAGATGCTCGGCGGTTGCCGCGCTGGGCGCAAACCTGCTCAGGCTAAAGCCCTGCATCGAAGTCATAGACGGCAAGATGACTTCATCCAAAAAATATCGCGGCAGCATCGAAAAGGTTATAATGAACTACGTCACCGACCGCCTGAGCAACCGCGACGACATTGTCTTTGAACGTATATTTATCACTCACACCAAGATCGACCCCAAAACCGTTAAAGAGGTCGAAAAGCTTATCAAAAAGCTCTGCCCTCAGTTTGAAAATATAACAGAGACAGTTGCCGGCTGCACCGTTACCTCTCACTGCGGTCCCAAAACCCTCGGCGTGCTTTTTATAAGAAAATAATAAACACAATATACAGTGTGATACCCCGCGCGGCGCAAGCCGCCTTCTTTTTTTGCTGAAAGGGTAGAAAACGGCAATATTATATGCTGTATTGTGCTAAAGCGGTGGTGTGTTGAAGCTAACAAAATATGACAATTTTGCTACATATCTGCCTGTATTATTAAAGAAATGTAATCGTTTGTTAAAAAACCACAGTTTTTTTGGGCACACTGCTCAAATAATCCACAGTAAATTTGTATAGGTTAAACAATTGTATGGCATATATGTATGTTTTTGTCGAAGAAAAGTGTTTATTTTTATGAAAAATATTATCATAATTTCTAATCAGGAATTATGATTCTATATATTGTGGTATAATTATGGCAATTGGACAAAATGTGTGGGCGCAATAATACAACAACAAATGGATTATGCGCACTACGGGGTTTTGAACAAAATATCTAAAGAAGGAGGAGAAAATTTGCTACGCAAAAGAAAAAAAGGCAGTCATTACAAGAGCAGTCATTTTAAGGGCAAGATCACAGCCTCGGTTCTCGCTGCTGTGATCGCGGTTTCAAGCGCAGTCCCGCTGATGGGCACAGCCATCGCGGCAAGCGACGAAAGCGAAGCTGTCGGAGTAGAGCTTGAGACAGAAGAGCTCGGAGCGGAAGCAGGCGACGAAGAGGTTGCCGCAGAAGCTGACGACGAAGAGGTTGCGGCTGATTCTGACGATGAAGAAGTCGGAGCCGAAGCGGATGACGATGCAGTTGGCGCCGGATCGTACGACAGCGGTTCGGGAACAGAGGTTTCGTTCTCTAACGGTTCCAGCAATTATACCGCTCAGGTTAATCCGAACAACAACGACAACGGAACCGCTGCAAACGCACAGGGCATCTTCTGGGCAAAGGCTACTTATTTCGATTATCTCTCAGATACCGAAATGAACGACGGCTGGCTCAAGCCTATCCAAGCAGGTACAAATAATTTCAACGGCTCGTATGACGAGTGGTTCCCGTTTTACGGCTTTAACCGCGATATTGTTAAGCCGATGGTCGTAAATTCAAATTGGTCACGGCCTCTGTATTTTGGTAACTTCTGTAACACAAGCGGTTCTTATGGTGATTCTAGATACCCGCATCATCAAACAGGAGCGATTACCGGTTCTCTTACAACCTCCAACAGTTGGTCGACAGCGACGAGCAGTTATTATTCGCCTAACTTTAACTATCAGGCAAACAACTCAAATGCTGTTGCCGACTACAACACAAGCGTGCAGGACTTGATGCGCTCAACGCTTGATGATACCGGAAGGCTCATGACCCCCGACGGTCAGGTTGCTCCCTACTTTGACGCTGAAAAGATGACTCAAAGCGGCTATGCAAGAGTAGTAAACAGCTCGTTCCCGTTCAGAATCACCGAACAAGGTTCAGGCCAGGCAGTATATGATTACTATCAGTTCGATTCAAAGAACGCAAGAGATAACGTATACTTCACCTGGAAGAACGAAAACGGAAACCCTGTTCCGGAGTATGTAAACTACGGAGCATATTCAACCTACGGTGTTAGGGACGGCTTGCAGTATTTTATGAACAATGGACAATCCGGTTACGGTATCTTCCCGTTCAACAACGCCTCAGGCAACTACAAGGGCAACAAGCCTAGCTCAAACGAGAATCTTAACTATTGCTTCGGCATAAGGATCGACGTAAAGTTCCGCGTACCCGAAGGCGGTAAGTGGGGCAACGAGCCTGTAATGTTCAACTTCTCAGGCGACGACGACCTTTGGGTATACATCACAGATGATACCACAAAGAAATCTCACCTTGCGCTCGACATGGGCGGCGCGCATAAGGAGAGCACAGGTCGTATCGACTTTGCCACAAAGAAATCTATTGTTGACAAGGTTCAGTCCGGAAGCGGAAAAAGAACAGACGAAAGAGCCCTTGACACTATCTTCGCCGACAGCAACGGCTTCAAGTATGACCATACCTACACAATGTCTGTGTTCTATATGGAACGCGGCTTGCTCGAAAGTAACTGCAAAATGTCATTCTCAATGATTCCCGGAGGAGATGATTTCAAGGTAACAGAGAAAATCAATGATACCAACGTCAACCCCGGAATCAAAGACGACGTCAAAAAGCTTGACGCGTTCAAGTTTACGCCGATGACCTATGACACGGAAGGCGGCTCCGGCGCGCAGGGTGTAAACGGCAGTGAATTTACTTACCATTCTCAGTCGGGCACTTCGACCCAAACAACCGCTGACGGAACGTTCAACCTCAAAAGCGGAGAGGACGCAGATTTTCACAAACAGATCGATATCGGCAAATATGTCGGTGTCACACAGACCAGGGTTGGCAGCAGTCTGCTAAAGTATACAACAAAATGGTCGTATTGGGATAATGTATACGATCCCAATCACACCGAGAGCTTGGATGAAGGTACAAAAAACACCGAGAACACTGCTTTAGACCCTGCTAAAACAAAAAATATCCAACTCCTAAACCGCTCCGGCTCTAAGTATGATTACGCAGAGCTTCAGGTTGACTTTGAGAACACTCCAAAAACGGTTCCGGTTCAAATCACCAAAACTCTTGCGAACGGTGTAAGTTCAGATGCTGAATTCCCGGCTAAAATCCGAATCAAGTTAGAAGACGACGGAAACGGTGGTCGTTGGCTCACTCGCCCCTTGGAGTATACGTGCGATGGTAGAACATACACCCTCCAAAGTGACGGCTCTCTCAGTCAAAACTGTATGTTGAAAAAAGATAGAGTCCTGACTTTTAACGGTATTCCGCAGGGAGCGATCCTTGAGGTAACCGAACAAAAGAAGTCCGGCTTCCAGTATCAGTCCGCGAGTGAAGATAACGACAATCTGCCCGGAAACGGAATATCTCCTTTGTCTGCCAACGAACTTGGCAATGATGACGACGGCGGTTTCACCATGGATACCAATTATACTGTAAAGGTTAAAATCGGTAATAAGATGGACGAACCTCAGGGTGCAGTTATCAAAGCTAAAAAGAATCTAACATATAACATTGCTTCAAAGGTAACATTTAACAATACCTTGAATTGGAATGATGTTTATGTTTACGCTGAAGATTCTGACGGCAATTCATTGTTTGGAGATTATGAAAGCAAAAAGCTTACAAACGATGGTTCCAATTTATATGTGGTTGAAATCCCTGTTGACGCAGTGTTCTTTGTATTCCATAATATAAATGAATCTACTGTTGATATTACTAACACTAATGAAACAGAAAGAACAATAACGCCAACAACATACAACGGTTCAGCTTGGGAGGTCGAGTCGGATCCGGCTCCGTCAGTTACTTTTGTAAACACTTTCGATTGGGAAGAGGTTTATTTTTACGCAATGGATGAGAATGGTGACAGCGTTACCGGAGATTATCCCGGAACACTCATGAGCAGAAGCGGAAATTCCAACGAATACTTCATCGATGTTCCCACCACAGCAAAAACTTGTTGTTTTGCAAGAAACAGAAACGCTGAAGAAGTAACCGAGGATGTTGAGGTTAGGCTCGGAGCTAAGTATACTCCAAAATACAAGGATTCAAGCGGTTACTATAAACTCGATATTGAACAGTTATCATCAAAATCAATCAGAGTTGGTGACAAGGCTTTTGAATTTGGGCTTTATAAGTGTGATGATTACCATTACAACAACGAACGGTTGATTCAGAGAAAGTTCTGTGACTCAAACGGAGACGTTACGTTTGATGAGCTGACCTATACAGTCGGCGGAGATTATTACTACTTAATCAGAGAAATCGAACCTGATGAAAAGGACAGCGATGTTGATACTTACAGTAAACAGGAATTTCATGTTAAGGTAAAAGCAGTCGCAAACCAGCCTTCGGAGATTCACTATTATTCCGATAATGGTTATCAGATTTCAACAGAATATCCGGTGTTTAACAATAAGATAAAGGTCGGAAAAATCAATGTTAATAAATCTGATAATTTAGGCAACAAGGTTGAAGGAGTGATCTTTGAAGTATATAAGGTTAATGGATACGGCGACACAAATTTTAATGATTTTAATCGTGTAGGAGAGGATAAAACCGATTCCGACGGTGTAGCTGCTATCACAAACCTTCCGATTTATACTTCGGATTACAAATATCAAACCAACAATTCTGCAGTTGTTACCTTTAACAATACCAAATCTTGGAACGATGTATATATTTACATTGCTGATTCGCGCGGAAGATCATTGATAAATGACTGGCCGGGAACCCAAATGGATTCAATTGGTAACGGCAAGTATCAGTTTGATGTTCCGTTAGATGCAAGTTTAATAGTTTTCAATGACGGACAATCTAACGAAACTGTTGAAATAAGTCCCAAAAAGGGTGCTGTTTATACTCCGACTGTTAAGCAGGCAGGATATTGGAATCTTGACTCAAGCTTAGAGATTTATTTTGATAATTCTAAAAACTGGAGCAATGTAAAACTATTTGCGGCTAACAAAAACGGAGATCCAATAAACGGCGACTGGCCCGGAAACAATATGGAAAATGTTGAAGGTACGCTATACAAGGCTACTCTTCCGGCAACAGTTGATTATATTGTTTTCAATGAAGGCAATTCAAGTTCGTCTGAGGACGTTATTAATGTTTTTGGCGACGCAGTCTATACTCCGTCTGATTTTGAAAATGGAGTATGGAAGATTGAGACTTCTTCAAGAACAGAATCAAATATGCATTCACAGTCGGATTATCAGTGGTACGCACTTGTTGAGGTCAATCCCAAAAATAATCCCGACACAAACCAGAACTATAACCCTAACAATCAGATTAATTGGTTCCAGTTCCCGAAGCTCGGAGAAGATAATGAGCTTCATTATGAGTATACGTTTGGATATTCTAATGTACTCCTCAAAAATCCGGATACTTCAGGCTTTGGAATGTTAGCGGTTAAGCTTACCGGTCTTGGAATAGTGCTTCTTTCGGGTTGCTTATTTGCAACGCATTCTTATGTCAGAATAAGAAGAAGAAAAAAGAGAGCTGTTCATTTAATAACCAAATAATTAAATATTTATTAATTTAAAAAGGAGAAAAAACAAATGACAAAATCATCAAAGAAACTTCTTGCTTTACTTCTCGCTGTGATGTTTGCTTTCTCAGCGGTACCGTTCACTGCTTCTGCAGCAGAAACAACAAATACTGTAAATGTTACAGGTATTCCCGGCGTAAACTACAATCTTTATAAGATCGCTTCTGTAAGTGCTGAGAACGGCGAATATGTTCCATCTTTTACAAGAACAGATGATACAAAAGCTGTTTACGATGAGATCGTTGCTGCTAAGGACAACACAACAGCTCTTTATCAGGCTCTTGATCAGGTTGCAGATTCTGCAATCGCCGGCTATGGTTCTGTTGTTAAGACATTCGCGTTTACAGATACACAAGCTACTATTGACTACACAGGCGACGATGGTATCTACTACCTGAGAAGAACAACTGATCCTATGCCTGTAAACATTGAGCAAATCACAAGAGGTTCTGTATTTGCACTCCCAATTGCTACAGACGAAGCCAGCTTTTCTGTTGCAGCTAAGGTAAAGTATTTGGGTGAGCCAACTGTTCAGAAGAAGATTCAGGTTGAAAACGGCACAACACCTGCAGGTGATACAAACTACAACGATGTTGACTATGCAACAGCCGGTTCACTTGATACAATCAGATATAAGCTCACAGCAGATATCACAGGTTCAATGGATAACAAGCTCAAGAAGTATGTTATCGCTGATAAGATGGATCCTTCACTTGATGAAACAAAAGTAACAATCGTTAGCGTTACACTTAAGTCTTCAGATTATACAGATGTAACTCTTACAGACGGTATGTATCATAAGAATGCTTTCGGAAGTGATTATACTTTTGGTCTTTTCATTGATTCTGCTGTACTCGGCGGAAGACAGGTTTCCGGTACAAGAACATTCTATGATTATGACACAGTTGAGGTAATCTTCACAACTGCACTCAAGAATACAGCTCCTCATAAAACTCTTCTTCCTAACAAGGATTGGCTCGTTTATAACAACAATTCAACAAATGTTTCTCAGCCTGAGGACACAGATACAGTTAAAGAAGGCGATGAAGTAAACGTTGAGGGCTTTAAGCTTAATGTTGTAAAGAAAGACAAGGACGGAGTTACAAAGCTTGAAGGTGCTGAGTTTGAGCTTTACAAGAATGCTGATTGCACTGATAAAGTAGATGGCGTTAAGGCTGTTTCAGATGCTAACGGTGTTGCAGAGTTCAAGTTTAGCAATGGAAGTTACTTCCTTGCTAAGAGTAACGACAAATTCTGGGCAAAAGAGACAAAAGCTCCTGTAGGATATACTTTAAATCCGAATCCTGTAGAAATCCAAGTTGGCGACAACGGTCAGACAAGCGAAGTAGTAGTAACTGATACAAAAATCAAGCTTCCTGAGACAGGTGGCGCAGGCACAATGATGTTCACATTAATCGGTGCAGGCCTCATGATCGTAGCAGGCGTTCTCTTCGTAGTAGTTTACAAAAAGAGATCAGCTAAATAATTCAGCCAACTGAATTATCCCGGCTAAAACTAATATTTTAGCCGATTGAATCAAAGTAAAAGCACTTATGGCATTGATTTGTCATAAGTGCTTTTTTCTACGGGAAGATATGTTACTTCAAAATCAAACGTTGATTGCCCGACAATGCTTTCATTGAAAGAAAGTGCCGACCAACACTTATTACAAAACCGGTCTTGTATATTTTTGGAAAAAGATGTATAATTAGAAAAAAGTATCGGCAACAGTTGTATGCCGCCGCAAGTGGGTTGATAAGATGTACAGAGTGTTGTTGGTTGAGGATGACAAAAGCATTCAAGACCTTGTTTATAATTATTTTGTAAAAAAAGAAAAAAATCTTTTTCAGGTCGATATTGCCGGCAACGGTCATTCCGGTCTTGAAATGGCATATGAAAACAACTATGATCTGCTTTTGCTTGACGTGATGCTGCCCGAGCTTGACGGCTTTGAGCTTTGCCGCGAGATCCGCAAGTCGAGCGATGTGCCGATCATGTTCATCACCGCTCGCGTTGAAGAATCCGATATACTCAACGGCTATGCCCTTGGCTGTGACGATTATGTTGTAAAGCCGTTTCCGCTTCCGGTGCTCTATCAAAAAGCCTCTGCGCTTATCAAACGCTCAAAGGGGCTTGTGCGCTCAAAGGTTTTTTCAGCCGGCAATCTTTTGTTGAATCCCAACAACGGCAAGGTTTTCTGCGACGGCGATGAGGTCAAGCTCACCGCAAGGGAATACGCTATTCTAAAGGTTTTGATCGAGAACAAGGGCGTTATCGTCAGCCGTGACAAGCTGCTCGATATCGTTTGGGGCTACAACAGCGGAGCCGACGAGCGCGTGCTCGACACCCATATGCGAAACCTCAGAAAAGCCCTCGGCACAGACGGCAAGCTTATCAAAACTGCGATCCGCCGCGGATACATAATTGAGGATCAAAATGGATAAACAGCTAAAAAAACAACGAAACAAAATTTTTTTGAGGGTATCGCTCGTTCTGCTTGCGGTTTGGTTTTTGGTTTCAGCTTTCTACATAATCTTTTGCCTGTATAATGAGTATACAAATTCTCAGAATGCTGTTCTTTCAAAGCAAACAAATTTAGAAAGAGCTTTTAACAATAAATCGGAAATAAATCAAAAATATAAATATAATACTGTCCCAAGCGGAGCGCTTTTCAAAGAGTTGAGCGGCTTTATTAATGAGGGACTGCTAAAGGATTCTAACAGCCAGCTTGTTGTTATTGAAAATGATACCGGTACAGTTATTGCGGACACAGCCGGAGAAAAAGAAATTGTAAAACTTGGCTATAAATATGAAGGGTATAACAGTATTGGTTACGGCTTGATCGATTTACAGAAAATTCGTGATTCTCTTACCGACGAGCAATTTAAGGAGATCACCGATTATCTCAGTATTAAACGTAACGACGGAAAAAAATATGAGCTTGTATGTACAAAATTTCAATTCGTATACTATGATGTGATCCCGCTGGAGCTTAAGGTGATAATTAACAGCGGCAGCGATATGTGGTATATTTCTGATGAGATCGTTGCTTCCTATCCTCTTGATGAAAACACAGTTGCGAGAGTTGAAATCCTGGAATGTAATGATATGCTGCGAAATACGATCCCAACCGATCTTTTGTTAAACAAGACGTATAACGAGGATTACATTGGTCAGCTCTCTGACGAACAACTGGAAAAGTCTTTTGATAAAATTTCAACCGGATTTCTGAATTATGTGTTTTATTTCAGTGAGGTCAACCAATTAAAAACCGGTGAAGATGAAACAACTGATATTTTGATCCGATTCGCAAAGCATGTCAATCTGGGCAAGGAATGCAACAGGCGGATTTTGATTGGCGTTTCAGTTATATTTTTATTTTTCTTTTTGATCGCTCTGATTCTGTGCTTTATGATTTGGAAAATGGTCAAGTCGCAGATCATTCAGGAGAAAAAGCGCGCCGACCTTACCAACGCTCTTGCCCACGACATCAAAACGCCGCTGTTTGTGATAAGCGGCTGCGCCTACAGCATGAAAGACGGTATCGACGGGGACGAGCGCGGCGATTATCTGGATAAAATCATAAACCAAACTGATAATATCAACGAGATGGTTCACAAGATGCTCAACCTCAGCAAGCTGGATTCCTATATGATGAAGCTCAACAAGACTGATTTTGATTTGTTTGCTCTGGTTGAGGAGGTTTGCGAGAACTATGTTCATCTGCCCGACGGCAAGCAGCTTTTGCTCTCGCACAGCGGCGACAACACGGTGAACGCAGACCGCGAGCTTATAAAAACCGCAGTTCAAAACCTGACGGACAACGCTGTAAAATATTCGACTCCGCAGGGCGTTATCAAGGTTGAGATGACCGGCAAACGTTTGGTGATCTCAAACCCGAGCGAGCCGCTGAGCAAGGCGGAGCTCAAGCAGCTTTGGGAGCCCTACGCCAGAAAAGACAAGAGCCGCAGCAAGAGCGGAAACGGTCTGGGCTTGGCGATCGTAAAGTCGATTTTGGACTTGCACAAGGCAAAATACGGAATGTATATGAAAGCTTCCGTTTTGACTTTTTATGCAGAATTCTGATTTTTAATTCTTAGGAGGAAATATGATTAAGAAGCTTATAATTTTTATCACCCTGCTTTCCGCAGCGGCAATAGCTGTGACCGCCTGCGGAGGAAACGATCAAAAAACAGAAACAACCGTTGCGGAAACGACCGCTTCAACCTCGCCGACAACTCAGCCGGCAACAACTAAGGCTGCCGAGGAAACAAAAAAATCTGCTCAGGAGAATGAAAAATCCGACTCCTCAGCCGAAAAAAGCGATCAGACAGGCGCGGATAATTCTTTCGCTCAGAGCAGCGCAGAAGCATTGCAGGATGGCAACGGCGCAAACAACAACGATAACAATGCAAACAACAGCGACAAAAGCTCGGCGGACTCAAAGTCCGAGAACGGCGGCGAAGAAAAAAACGCTGACGGCGAGGCTTCGTCCAATTCCGGCGGAGAACAGCTTTCTTCGGACAGCGACGAGGGTTGGGAAAGCCAGATATATGCTCCGGTTGTTGACCCGCGAAAGCCAATCGAGCTTCCGCCAGACGAATAAGAGATATAATTCGATCTATGATCGCTTTACGCAGGGCGTGGTTTATATCATGTGCGCTGCAATAGATTTTTCTTGATTAGGAGGAGCAAAGTGAAAGCTTTTAAAAATACCGTTGCCTGTGTTTTTGCTCTCGCGATTTTTGCGGCGGCGTTGAGCGGCTGCGGCGCAGGCAAAAGCGATCCCGGTTCCGCAAATGAAGCCACAAAGTCGGAAGCCGACGCAAAAAATGAGGACGGCGTATTTGTCAGAATCGACCGCGACGACCCCGACGCATGGCAAAACGAGCTGTCGAATCTAAGATTTTTGACCGCTGGAGAATATAGTTTTAAAACGCTGCACGAGGATCTTGTTCCCTCTGAGGAGGGCTTTGATACTCTGAATATTTCGGGCAGCGCGCAGTTCTCCGTGAATCAGTTCAAGGAGCTTGCGCCAAAGCTCAGGGAGTATAACAAAAGGGTCTATATAATTGATACCAGGCTCGAAAGTCACGGCTTTATCAACGATATCGCTTATTCATGGTGCGGCAAGAAGAACGCCGCTAATCTTGGCAAAACGCGCGAGGAGATCGAGGGCGACGAAAAGGGTCTTTCCTCGGTTATCGGTTCAACCCTCACAGCCTACACAGCCGTTGACGACGAGCCCGACCAAGCCGTTGAGGTTGAAGCAAAATCATGGCAGACCGAGCGCGAGCTGGTTGAGGGCGAGGGCTTTTACTATCACCGCCTTGCCTGCCCGGATCATTGCTGGCCGCCTGCCGAGGTCATCGACGAATTCATAGAGTTTGCCAACGGCATAGATATGAACAACTCATGGCTGCATTTTCACTGTCAGGCAGGCAAGGGACGCACCGGCGCGTTTATGACGATCTACGACATGATGAAAAATCCCGGCGTTGCTTGCGACGACATTTTGCTGCGTCAGGCTATGACCGGAAGCGGAAATCTTTATGATAAATCGAGTGAGGACAGCAGCTTTTCTCAAAAGGAACGCTGTGTGCTTGCAAGGGCGGTTTACGCCTACATTCAGGAGAGCTACAAAAAGGATTACATTGAAAAATGGAGCACCTGGCTTGAGCACAACACTCAGGAATTGACCCTCAAGGTCGGAGAAAGCAAGAGCACTGAGGGCGACGCGTTCAGCTCAGACGTTGCAGTTGTTGACGATTCCTTTACCGCGACCGGCGCGGGCGAGGCTTGTGTGTTTGCCGACAACACAGTGTATTACGTAACTGTTGAATAATCAAAGCCGCTGTTTTTCGGAAAAAGCGGCGAGATATACAGATTGTGAGGAGCTTTTATGGAGGTTAAGCCCGGCGACCGCGTTGAGATGAAAAAGCCGCATCCCTGCGGCGGCAAGGCGTTTGAGATCCTGCGAGTTGGCATGGATTTTAAGATACGCTGTCTGACCTGCGGCAGAGAGGTTATGGCTCCGCGCGGCAAAATTGAGAAGAACATCAAAAAATTATTGGAACAGGATTAAATATGTTTGAGAAAATCGAGATTTTTGACAAGAGATATTCCGAGCTGAACAAGAAGCTCTATGAGCCCTCTGTTGCGGCTGATCCCGAGGAATATCAAAAAATTATGAAGGAAATCAAGTCGATCGAGGAAATCGTGACCGTCTACAGGCAGTATAAGGACGCCAAAACCGCCGAGCAGGACAGCCTGGAAATTTTGAACGAGACCTCCGACCCCGAGCTCAGAGAGCTTGCGCAGGCTGAGCTCGACGAGGCAAAGGAGAATATCGAGAGCCTTTCGGAGCAGCTCAAAATTTTGCTTCTTCCAAAGGATCCCAACGACGACAGAAACGTTATCATAGAGATCCGCGGCGGTGCAGGCGGCGAGGAAAGCGCGCTTTTCAGTGCGGTTTTGTTCAGGATGTATTCGATGTACGCCGAAAAAAAGGGCTACCGCGTTGAGGTCATCAATACAAACGAAACCGAGCTTGGCGGCTACAAGGAGATTTCCTTTATGATCGAGGGCGACGGAGCGTATTCACGCTTTAAGTTTGAGAGCGGCGTTCACCGTGTTCAGCGCGTGCCCGAAACCGAGAGCCAGGGCAGGGTACACACCTCTACGACCACTGTTGCGGTGCTTCCCGAGGCTGAGGACGTTGAGCTTGAGATCGACCCAAAGGATCTGAAAATCGACACCTTCCGCTCAAGCGGAGCCGGCGGTCAGCATATCAACAAAACCAGCTCGGCGATCAGGATCACCCATTTGCCCACAGGCACGGTGGTTGAGTGTCAGGACGAGCGAAGCCAGTACAAGAACAAGGACAAGGCGTTGAAGGTGCTCAAAAGCCGACTGCTAAAGGAAAAGCAGGATAAGCAGGCAAGCGAGATCGCCGCCGACAGAAAATCTCAGGTCGGTACGGGCGACCGCAGCGAGAGGATCCGCACCTATAATTATCCGCAGGGAAGGCTCACCGACCACAGGATCGGACTTACGCTTTACAAGCTTGAGGATATTTTGAACGGAAATCTCGACGAGGTGATCGACGCGCTTGTGACCGCCGACAGAGCGGAAAAGCTAAAGGAAAGTATGCAAAGCTGATGAAAACACTTTTACTTAACGATAATGACAGCGATATCCAAACGGCTGCAAAAATTCTCAGGCGCGGCGGACTTGTCGGGATCCCGACAGAAACGGTCTACGGGCTTGCCGCCGACGCGCTGAACGGCAGCGCGGTAGCCGGGATTTTTGCCGCAAAGGGCAGACCAATGGATAATCCGCTGATAGTTCATATTGCAGATTTCGGCGATATCCAAAAATTCGGGCTGGTAAGCTATATTCCCGAATCCGCCGAAAGGCTTGCCCAACGCTTTTGGCCGGGACCGCTCACAATGATAATGAAAAAGTCCGGGGTTATCCCCAACGAGGTTTCAGCCGGACTGGATACAGTTGCGATCAGGCTTCCGGGGCATCCCCTGGCGCGAAAAATTATCCGCGCCGCAGGCACTCCGCTTGCCGCGCCCTCTGCCAATCTTTCCGGCTCGCCCAGCCCGACGACTGCCGCCCGGGTTATGGACGACATGAACGGCAAGATCGACGCTGTTGTTGACGGCGGAGCCTGCGAGGTCGGCGTCGAGAGCACAGTTATCACTCTTGCGACTGAGATCCCAAGGGTGCTGCGACCCGGCGGCGTTACAGTCGAGCAGCTAAGAGAAGTTATCGGCGAGGTCGAGGTCGATCCCGCTGTGACAAGCAAGCTTGCCGAGGGCGAAAAAGCCGCAAGTCCGGGAATGAAATACAAGCATTACGCGCCAAAGGTCAAAGTTGTGCTTCTCAAATGCAGCGACAGTGAGTATATTAATTATGTAAACTCAAAGGGAGAGCACGCCGCCGCGCTGTGCTTCGACGAGGATATCCCTCTGCTTTCGGTTCGCTGCTTTCCGCTCGGAAAACGCGGCGACTTTGCCTCTCACGCTCAAAGGCTTTTTGAGGAGCTGAGGCAGCTTGACGAATACCCTGAGCTTGAGGTCGCTTATGCAAGACTTCCGTCAACCGACGGCGTGGGGCTGGCTGTATACAACCGCCTGATCCGTGCGGCGGGATTTGAGGTGATCGACCTTGAAAAGAACTAGAATAATCGGGCTCACCGGACAGAGCGGAGCAGGCAAGAGCACGGTGGGAGAGATTTTTGCGCAGAACGGTATAAAGGTCATCAGCGCGGATTCTCTTGTTGCCGAAATCTATCGCGGCGGCTCGCCCTGCCTCAAAACGATCGCCGCCTGCTTTGGCAGCGATATAATAGATCAAAACGGAGAGCCAAACCGAAGGCTGCTTGCACAAAGGGCGTTTTCGTCAAAGGAAAACACCGTCCTTCTCGGAAAAATCGTTCATCCGTTTGTGACCGCAGAGCTTTTCAGAGAGCTTAAAGACAATCAATATGACGTGATAATTTATGACGCGCCGCAGCTTTTTGAGGCGGACGCTCAGGTGATCTGCGACGCGGTCGTAAGCGTTGTTGCCGATGAAAAAAACAGGCTCAAAAGAATACTCAGCCGGGACAATATCAGCGAGGAGCAAGTCAGGCAGCGGTTTTCTGCGCAGCTTGACGAGGCGTTTTTCAGGAAAAATTCCGATTTTGTAATCGAAAACAACGGCGATAAAAACAATCTGAGACAGCAGGCTCAAAAAGTTGCCGAGGCTGTCGGTAAGGGGTGATTTATGGCAGCGCAAAGATATGAGGGGCAAAAAAAGGCAAAAAAGAAACGATATGCCAATATTGTTTTTTGGGGGCTTATGGTTGCCGTGCTTTCGGGCTGCGCGCTGTTTTTTGCAACCAGCTTTGAAGAGGACTCAAAGGTAAAAATGCTCAAAATCAGCTATCCGCGCGAATACAGCCAATATGTTGAAAAAGCAGCGGCGGACTATAACCTTGACCCTGCGCTGATCTATGCGGTGATACGCACCGAGAGCGGCTTTGACCCAAACGCTCAGTCTGAGGTTGGAGCCTGCGGATTAATGCAGCTGATGCCGTCGTCGTTTGAGTGGCTGCTCGAAAAACGCGAGATGACGGGAATGTATACCACAGAGGACCTTTTTACTCCCGAGGTCTGCATAGATTTCGGAAGCTATTTGCTCAGGTATTTTTATGATTATTTCGGAGACGAAACCTGCGCAATAGCCGCATATAACGCCGGCTTTGTGGTTGGCGACTGGCTCGAAATCCCCGAATACAGTCCCGACGGCGTAACGCTTGTTGACACCCCGTACCCCGAAACCTCGGAGTACATAAAGAAGGTCAAATCCGCAAAGGAAATGTATCAAAGCCTTTATTATTAGCAAATTAATATTCTATTATAGAATAATTTTAAAAAAATAAAAACCCTTTATGTAGGGGCGCACCCGTGTGTGCGCCCTCGGAAGCAATGGCTTTTAGGTCGCACACATGGGTGCGACCCTACGACCTTTGTTTAACGAAATCTAAAAAATATCCTTAAAATATTTTCTTATGTTGCGAATGTTAATTCTATTATCGAATAATTATTGATATTAATTAAATCTGAAAGGAAGATAAATATGTCGGAAGAAAAGTCAAAAACAGCTCTCCTAAAGGAAGAACTCATGATGGGCGAGCCAAAGGGAGTAAAGGGTCTTTCCGCCGAAGAAATCCAAAAGGCGGACGACTTTTGCGAGGGCTATAAGAGCTTTCTGAACGCCTCTCCGGTTGAGCGCGAGGCGGTCAAATACAGCGTTGCAGCGGCACAAAAAGCCGGCTTTGTTGAATACGATCCAAGCGCGCAGTACAAGTGCGGCGACAAGGTTTACCTTGTCAACAGAGGAAAGGCTATCGCCCTTGCCGTTATCGGAAAGGACGGCGTAAAAAACGGCGCAAGACTTGCGATAGCTCATATTGATTCTCCGAGGATCGACCTCAAGCCCAATCCGCTTTATGAGGCGAACAACCTCGCGCTTTTCAAAACTCATTACTACGGCGGCTTGAAGAAATACCAGTGGACGGCGATCCCGCTGACCCTGCACGGAACAGTTGTAAAGCTCGGCGGCGAGACGGTTGACATCTGCTGGGGCGACGAAGAAAACGAGAGCTGCTTCTGCGTGACAGATCTGCTTCCGCATCTTGCTCAGGAGCAGGTGACAAAGCCAATGTCAAAGGCGTTCACCGGCGAGGATCTGAATGTTTTGGTCGGTTCGCGCCCGTTTGACACCGAGGACAAGGAAAGCGAGCTTGTAAAGCTCAATGTTTTGAAGATTTTAAATGACAAATACGGAATAACCGAAAATGATTTTCTTTCGGCTGAGCTCTGCCTTGTTCCGTCGTTCAAGACAAAGGATATCGGCTTTGATTCAAGCATGATCGGCGGCTACGGTCACGACGACAAGGTTTGCGCTTATCCTGCGCTTATGGCGGCGATCGACGTTGAAAATCCCGAGCAAACCTGCGTGACCTACCTGACCGACAAGGAAGAGATCGGCAGCGACGGCAATACCGGAATGCAGAGCGATTTTCTGCGCTACTTTATTTATGACCTCGCTAAGCAGGACGGTGTTGAGGGCTACAGGGCGTTGTCAAAGAGCATCTGCCTTTCTGCCGATGTAAACGCCGCGTTCGACCCGACCTACGCTTCGGCTTATGAAGCTAAGAACAGCTCCTATATCAACAACGGCGTTGTAATTTCAAAATACACCGGACACGGCGGAAAGTACGACACCTCAGACGCTTCGGCAGAATTCATGGGCAAAATCCGCACAATGCTTGAGAACAACAAGGTGCTTTGGCAGATCGGCGAGCTGGGCAGGGTTGACCTGGGCGGCGGCGGAACGATCGCAAAATATGTTGCAAATATGAACGTTGACGTTGTAGATTTGGGCGTTCCGGTGCTTTCGATGCACGCTCCGTTTGAGATCGTTTCAAAAACCGACGTTTATATGGCTTACCGCGCGTTCTTTGTGTTCTTTGATGAAAAATAAATTTCTTTTTAAGAATTAAACGGAGTTGAGCTTATGTCAAAGTCCAATAAACCGGCAGCAAAAAACCGAGACACTGTAATAGTTCGCACAAGTATAATAGGTATAATTGCCAATATATTTTTGGCTGCGTTCAAGGCAGCGGTCGGAATCCTTTCAAACTCGATCGCTGTTGTGCTCGACGCGGTAAATAACCTCAGCGACGTTTTGTCGTCTGTTGTGACGATCGCCGGAACCAAGCTTGCCGGCAAAAAGCCCGACAAAAAGCATCCGCTCGGCTACGGCAGGGTGGAGTACCTCAGCGCGATGATCGTGGCGGCGATCGTGCTCTACGCCGGTATCACCTCTTTGGTAGAGAGTATCAAAAAGATAATAGATCCCGAAACGCCGGACTATTCCGCGGTTTCGCTTATTATCATCGGCTCGGCGGTATTTGTCAAGATTTTCCTGGGCATTTACGTAAAAAAGAAGGGTCAGAGCGTAAACTCGGGCTCGCTTATCGCCTCAGGCTCCGACGCGCTTTTTGACGCGATTTTGTCCGCTTCGGTGTTGGTTTCGGCAATTATCTTTATGCTGACCGGAATAAGCCTAGAGGCTTATGTCGGCGTGCTGATTTCTGCGTTCATCATCAAATCCGGCGTTGAAATGCTCGCCGAGACCCTTGACGAAATCCTCGGAAAACGTGTTGACCGCGATTACCTTGCAAAAATCCGCAAAACGATCTGCGAGGATGAGCTTGTGACCGGGGCGTATGATTTGATACTTCACAGCTACGGTCCCGAAAAATATATCGGCTCGGTCCATGTTGAGGTCCCCGACACGCTCACCGCAAACGAGATCGACGTAATGGAAAGACGGATCGCCGGAAACGTCTATCAAAAGCACGGCGTTCTTATGGCAGGAATCGGGATCTATTCGGTCAACCATGACAATGAAGAAATCGGAGAAATGCGCAAGACTATCTCAGAGATCATTATGTCGCACGAGGGCGCACTCCAAACTCACGGATTCTTTGTAGATATGGAGAACAAGACGATCAACTTTGATGTTATCATTGATTACGGCTTTGACAAAAGGGAAGAGCTTTTTGAGCACATCTATGACGACGTGAGAAAAGCTTATCCGGATTATGAAATATTTATGAATCTTGATATTGATATATAAATAATTCTAATAAAGAAAAAACTCACCGAAGGACAGAAACCCTGTTCCTCGGTGAGTTTTTTGTGTTAATAACATCAGTACATTTTCTTTGCAACGCAAACGATGACCGTTCTGCCCTGCATTGTATAACGTCTGTCGCTTATCAAAATATTTTCGTGCTCCGCAATTACCCTTTCGGGCTCTCTGCCGGTGTCCACATAAAGCTGCCAGATATAGCCTGTCGGAAGTCCGGGAAGCTCAACATCGACTCTGTCCCAATAGGCGTTTATGCCAAAATAAACTATCTCGTCAAGCTCATCGTTAGTGGATGATCTGCCGGCATACATGATCGCGAGCATTCGGGTGTTGTCGTCAAAATTTGTATTCCACGGGATTGCCGAATGAATGCTCTCGGGCGGCAGGCTGCACGTACATTCGCGCCTGTTTGCGGTGATAACGCGGTGCTTCTTGCGAAAGGCGATCATATATTTGAAGAACTCAAACACATCCGCGTATTTTTCCTTGCGCGTCCAGTCGAGCCACGAGGTTATGTTGTCCTGACAATAGGCGTTATTGTTGCCGAACTGGGTGTTGCAAAATTCGTCTCCGGCAAGGAACAGCGCGGCTCCACGGCTGCACATAAGCGCGGCAAAGGCATTCTTGACCAGCTTTCTTCTGAGCGCGTTGATTTGGGGATCGTCGGTTTCGCCCTCGCAGCCGCAGTTCCAGCTGTTGTTGTCATCTGAGCCGTCGGTATTGTACCAGCCGTTTTGCTCGTTGTGCTTGACGGAATATGAATATAGATCATAGAGCGTAAAGCCGTCGTGACAGGTGATAAAGTTTACCGAAGCGTTTTTGCCGCGGTAGGCAGGGTCATAAAGATCCTTTGAGCCGGTCAGCCTGTGTGCGGTCGCCCAGGCAAGGCCGCCGTCACCCTTCAAAAATCTTCTGAGGTCGTCGCGGTATTTTCCGTTCCATTCAGCCCAGCGGTTCCACGAAGGAAAGCTTCCCACCTGATAGAGTCCGCCTGCGTCCCACGCCTCTGCAATCAGCTTTGTGCCGCCCAAGATCGGGTCAAACGCAAGGCTTTTGAGCAGCGGAGGCTGATCCATAGGCGAGCCGTCCTCGTTGCGTCCGAGGATCGAGGCAAGGTCAAAGCGGAAGCCGTCGATTTTGTATTCCGTCACCCAGTAGCGCAGACAGCCCTTGATAAAGTTGCGCACGATCGGGTGGTTGCAGTTCAGAACATTGCCGCAGCCGCTGAAATTGTAGTATTTTCCGTCGGGCGTTAGCATGTAGTAAATGTTGTTGTCAAGTCCCTTGAACGAGAAGAAGGGTCCCTTTTCGTTGCCCTCGGCGGTGTGGTTGAACACAACGTCGAGAATAACCTCGATACCGTTGTTTTTCAGGTCGCGAATAAGCTTTTTAAGCTCGGTTCCCTCGCGGTGGTGCTTGTGGTCGGATTCGTAGCCGGTGTTGGGAGCATAGAAGCAAACTGTGTTGTAGCCCCAGTAGTCATAAAGCGGCTTGCCGTCATAGTGGCGGTGCGCGCCCATTTCGTCAAACTGAAAAATCGGCATAAGCTCAACTGCGTTGACGCCCAGCTCCTTTAGGTATGGGATTTTTTCGCGGATACCCTCAAACTTTCCGCGGTGCTTAACGCCCGAGGACTTGTCCTGAGTAAAGCCCCTTACATGCATCTCATAAATAATAAGCTCCTCAAGAGGATAGGAGGGAGTTGAAAAATTGCCCCAGTCGTAGTCGTTAAAAACAACTCTTGCCTTGTACACGTTTTCGTAGCCCTTGCGCACGCCCCAGTCGCTCTGACCGGTGACCGCCTTGGCATAGGGGTCAAGAATATATTTGTTTTTGTCAAAAATAATTCCTTTTTTGGGGTCGTTAGGACCGTCAAAGGAATAGGCGTATTCAAATTTGTCTATTTCAAGCCCGAAAACTATCATTGAGTAGGTGTTGCCTATTTTGTAGCTGTCGGGAAATCTGAGCCTTGCATACGGCTCAAGAGCCTGCGGCTTAAAAAGCAGCAGCTCGCAAGAGGTTGCGTAAACCGAGCTGATAGTAAAATTCACGCCGCCTCTGACGGGAGTTGCTCCGTCAACCTGATAGTAACCCGGTCTGACTTCATATCCGCAGACCTTGTCTGTGGGCATTAAGTCTCGTAACATAATATTCCTCCCTAATGATATTTGCGCCGGAGTATCGCTTGTATCAGAAGGTGCCGAGCTGTCGGCACTGATACAATCTTGCTTTTTTGTTTGATTTTCGCTCATAAATAGTTCATCGCTTTCTGATTTGCGCACCGTAATTATACCACAAATCGACTTCTTTTTCAACCAAAGCCGGGGGTTTTTTGCGTTTGGCTGCAAATCGGCGGCTTTGCCCGGGCGTTTTTGTCCTGTTTTTTAAATAAAAATGTAACAAATGTATTATTTCGCCAAAAACTGAGGTTCAATTTGATAAAATCAATATATTGTGTTTATTTAATTTATATGCTATAATCATATAGATATACATAATACATCAAAATACATCACAGAAAGGGTGTTGAAATTGGTTGTAAAGGATATTATTGATATTTTGCACGGAGAGGTAATCTGCGAGGGCGACCTTGAGCAGGAGATCAAAACCGCCTGCGGCTCGGACATGATGAGCGACGTGCTGGCGTTTGTAAAGGATCAGTCCGTGCTTTTGACCGGACTTGTAAATCCCCAGGTCGTGCGCACTGCCGAGATGATGGATATGGCGTGCATTGTTTTTGTAAGAGGTAAGATCCCTGATGATTCGATCATAAGCCTTGCTCAAACCAGGGGAATAACCCTGATAAAGACAAGGTACAGAATGTTTACCGCCTGCGGTCTTTTGTACACAAACGGACTTTCGGGAGGTACTGCGGTATGAGCAACGCACTTCACTTGCATTACGAGGTTTCGGGCGAGGATTTTACGCGCGCCGGAGAGGCGAGCGGCTCTGTAAAAAAACGCCTCAAATCTCTCGGCTATGACAGCGACGCCATAAGGCGGGTCGCTATCGCTATGTATGAGGCGGAGATCAACATGGTCATTCACGCCGACGGCGGCTACTGCGACGTTGACATCTATCCCGACAGGGTCGAGGTTTTGCTTGCCGACAGCGGTCCCGGGATCGAGGACGTTGACAAGGCGATGCAGGAGGGCTTTTCAACTGCGCCCGACAACGTTCGCAACCTTGGCTTCGGCGCAGGCATGGGCTTGCCGAACATCAAGAAATACACCGACGACATGAAAATCGAAACTACACTGGGAGTGGGAACAAAGCTCTATTTGACAGTGGTTGTAAAAAAAGAGTAAGGAGAATCTACAGATATTATGAAGAAGCATTTTCACTCGGTCGTTCTTGACAAGGACAAGTGCTGCGGCTGCACCCACTGCCTGCAAAGGTGTCCCACAGAGGCGATCCGAGTTCACGGAGGAAAGGCGAGAATTCTTCCGGAAAGATGTATAGACTGCGGAGAGTGTATCAGGATCTGCCCTCATCACGCAAAAAAAGCTCAGAGCGCGACGCTTGAGGAAATCAGCGGCTTTAAATACACAGTTGCGATCCCCGCACCCGCTCTTTTTGGACAGTTCAACCACCTTGACAATATTGACATTGTTATGACCGGACTCAAAAATCTCGGCTTTGACGGGATATTTGAGGTATCACGCGCCGCCGAGCTGGTTTCCGAGGCAACCAGAAAGCTTATCAAGGAAAACAAATTAAAATATCCTATAATAAGCTCGGCTTGTCCGGCTGTGGTGCGGCTGATAAAAATTCGTTTTCCTCAGCTTTGCGAAAATGTAATGCCGGTTTTGGCTCCCATTGAGGTCGCAGCGAGGCTTGCGCGCAAGGAGGCTATCGAGAAAACCGGACTTAAATCAGAGGATATCGGAGTGTTCTTCATCACTCCCTGTCCTGCAAAGGTGACCGAGATCAGCAGCCCGAATTATGTTGGAGAATCCGCCTGCAACGGCGCGATTGCGATTTCAAAGATCTATCCCGAGCTCACCAAGGCAATGGATCACCTTGAGAAGATCGAGCCGCTTTCACAATCGGGCCTTATCGGGATCGGTTGGGCGACCTCCGGCGGAGAGAGCGCGGCAATGCTCGGCGAAAAGTATCTTGCCGCCGACGGTATCGAAAACGTCATCAGGGTGCTTGAGGGGCTTGAGGACGAGCATATCCGCGACGTTGACTTCATTGAGCTCAACGCCTGCTCCGGCGGCTGCGTGGGCGGAGTGCTGACGGTCGAAAATCCCTATGTGGCTCAGGCTAGGATACACAGCCTGAGAAAATATCTGCCTGTTTCACTGAATCACATCGGCGAGGATATCGACGACATGATGTGGGAAAACGAGCTGAAATTCAATGCCGATATCTTCCGTCTTGACGAGGACATCAACAAGGCGATGGAAATGATGCAAAAAATGGAGCAGATATATAACGGACTGCCCAAGCTTGACTGCGGCTCCTGCGGCGCACCGTCCTGCAAGGCTATGGCTGAGGACATAGTGCGCGGAAAGGCAAAGGAGACCGAGTGCATTTTCAAGCTGAAGGAGAAGATCCAGAGCGTTTACGATCAGCTCAGAACAACGTTTTAATAATTGAATTTTGCAGTTTTTGCAATTATTCTCATAGCTTGCGAAGCAAATTTAGCTCCGAAAGGAATCTAGCTTGCGAAGCAAATTTAGCTCCGAAAGGAATTTAGCTTGCGTAGCAAATTTAGCTGTATAGAGGTGCAAAATGAATGTTAAGGAATTTGCCGAAAGGCTTGATTTAAAAATACTTGTTGAAGATGATTTGGAGCGAGAGATCACCGATTGCTATATCGGTGATCTACTTAGCTGGGTAATGGGCAGGGCTCCCGAAAATTCCGCGTGGCTGACCGTTATGGGAAACATCAACTCGATCGCTGTGGCGACCCTTGCCGACGTGAGCTGCATCGTTCTCACCGAAAACGCTGCTCTTGACGCGGACGCCAAGGCGAAGGCTGAGGCTCACGGAGTAAATATCCTGACAACAGAGGAAAACAGCTACAAAACCGCCGTAAAGCTCAGCAAGCTGCTCGGCGAGTGACGCGAAATGAAATATTTTTACGATTTGCATATCCATTCCTGCCTTTCTCCCTGCGGCGACATGGATATGACCCCGAACAACATCACCGGTATGGCAAAGCTGCTGGGGCTTGATTTTATCGCGCTGACCGACCACAACACGGTGCTCAACTGCGCTGCCGCGATCGAGGCAGGAGAGAGAAACGGCGTTATGGTCATCCCCGGAATGGAACTCACCACCAGCGAGGATATCCACGCGGTTTGTCTTTTTCCGTCGCTTGAAAAAGCTCTTGAGTGGAACGAATTTGTTGATTCAAAGCGCATCAAGGTCAAAAACCGCCCCGAAATCTACGGCAGACAGGTGATTATGAACGGCAACGACGAGGAAACGGGGGAGATCGAGCATCTTCTTTTGCCGGCGACGAGCATCAGCATCATGGCCGCAAAGAAAGAGGCTGAGCGGTTTTCGGGCATTTGCTTTCCGGCGCATATAGACAGAGACAGCTATTCGGTCTTGTCGGTTTTGGGAGAGATCGCGCCCGAATGCGGCTTTACGACTGCCGAGCTTGCCGATATTTCACTGCTTCCTCAGCTTTTGCAGCGGCACCCGATACTCGGCGAAATGAATATTGTTACCGATTCCGACGCGCATTATCTCGAAAATATGCGCGAGGCTGAGAACACGATGGAGCTTGAAGAGCTGACGGCGGAAGCGGTGATTAAATTTCTAAATATGAAAAAAGTAAAATAATCCCATTTTGGGGCAGTTTTTTTCGTGTTATCTCAGATAATTCAATAAATATTGACAAAAATTTATAATACGACAAAATAATGCTATTTTTTGTGGATTTAGTGTTAAATTAACTTTAAAAACGACAAAATTTTCCATAGACAACAAATTTCGCTTGTGCTATAATTAGCATAAGAACCTATGTGCTCTAAGAAGGCGCATAAATTTTATTCAGGAGGAAATAAGATGCAAAAGAAAATCAGCAGCATCCCGTTTTCGGGAACACCTGAACAAGAAGCAAAGCTCAAGGAGGCAATCGCCGCCCATCTTGACGATCCCGGCGCGGTAATGCCTGTTTTGCAGGAAGCTCAGGAAATCTACGGATACCTGCCAATCGAGGTTCAGCAGATGGTAGCGGAAGGCTTAAACGTTCCGCTGGAGGAGGTATACGGAGTATCAACCTTCTATTCACAGTTCGCGCTTTCGCCAAAGGGCAAGTACAACATCTCGGTTTGTCTCGGAACAGCCTGCTATGTAAAGGGCTCCGGCGACATTCTCAACAAGCTTTCCGAGCTTCTCGGAATTGAACCTGAGGAATGTACTCCGGACGGTCAGTTCTCGCTCACAGCCTGCCGCTGCATAGGCGCGTGCGGACTTGCTCCGGTGCTTACCATCAACGATGATGTTTACGGCAGACTTACCGTAGACCAGGTTGAGGGAATCATTGACAAATATAAAAACGCCTGATGCGCGAATTATCGCTCAACGTCATGGACGTTGCCCAAAACTCTGTCAGAGCCGAGGCGTCGCTCGTCACGATCACGGTTGAGGAGAGCGACAAAAACGACAGCCTGTCTATCTCGATCGAGGACAACGGCTGCGGAATGACAGAGGAACAGGTCAGTCAGGTCATAGATCCGTTCTTTACCACGCGAACAACAAGAAAGGTCGGACTGGGAGTGCCGCTGTTCAAGCTGTCGGCGGAGCAGACCGGCGGAAGCTTTGAGATCAGATCAAAGCTCGGAGAGGGTACGGTGACCACAGCAAGGTATGTGAAAAGCCACGTTGACATGACTCCGCTGGGAGACATCAATTCCACCGTAGAGATCCTTATTCGCTGCAATCCCCAAATCGACTTTGTATTTACACGAACAAACGACAACGGCTCGTTCACCCTTGACACAAGGGAGCTCAGAGCGGTTTTGGAGGGCGTCAGTCTTGACACGCCCGACGTGACGGAATGGATCAGACAATACTTAGAAGAACAAACTCAGATACTATTCGGAGGTGCTTAATTATGAAATCTTTAGCTGAATTGCAGGCTATCAGAGATAAGGCAAAGGCTAACCTTAATCTCAGAAAAGAAAATCCAAACGCGGCTCGCGTACTTGTTGGTATGGCTACCTGCGGAATCGCCGCAGGCGCAAGACCGGTTCTCAACGCTTTTACAGAGGAGATCGCAAAGCGCGGCTTGCAGGAGGATATCACAGTTACTCAGACAGGCTGTATCGGAATCTGCCAGTACGAGCCCGTTGTTGAAGTTGAGATCCCCGGCGAGGAGAAGGTCACTTACGTAAAGATGACGCCTGAAAAGGTTGCCAGAGTTGTAAACGACCATCTCGTAAACAGAAACGTCGTTACCGAATATACAATCGGTGCAAATACAAAATAAGGAGGACAAAATGTATCGTTCTAATGTGCTTGTTTGCGGCGGTACCGGATGTACCTCTTCAAACAGTTTGAAAATTGTTGAAAAGCTCAAAGAAGAAATCAAGGCAAAGGGACTCGAAAAGGAAGTAAACGTTATCACAACCGGTTGCTTCGGTCTTTGCGCGCTTGGTCCTATCATGGTAGTTTATCCCGAGGGAAGCTTCTATTCAATGGTCAAGGTCGAGGATATCCCCGAGATCGTTGAGGAGCATCTTCTCAAGGGTAGAATAGTTACAAGACTGCTTTATCAGGAGACAGTTGAGGAGGATACTATCAAGTCCCTCAACAAGACAGCCTTCTATGCAAAGCAGAAGAGAGTTGCGCTGCGTAACTGCGGCGTTATCGACCCCGAAAAGATCGACGACTATATCGCTGTTGACGGCTATGCCGCTCTTGGTAAGGTCCTCACCGAAATGACTCCCGAGCAGGTTATCCAGACTATCCTCGACTCAGGTCTCAGAGGCAGAGGCGGCGCAGGCTTCCCAACAGGCTTAAAGTGGAAATTCGCAGCAGCCAACGACGCAGATCAGAAGTACGTTTGCTGTAACGCCGACGAGGGCGACCCGGGTGCGTTCATGGATCGTTCCGTTCTTGAGGGCGACCCCCACGCTGTTCTCGAAGCAATGGCGATCGCCGGCTATGCTATCGGCGCGTCAAAGGGTTATATCTACGTTCGTGCAGAGTATCCGATCGCCGTAAAGCGTTTGCAGATCGCTATTAAGCAGGCTCACGAATACGGACTTCTCGGCGACGATATTTTCAGCACAGGCTTTAATTTTGACATTCAGCTCCGTCTCGGCGCAGGTGCGTTCGTATGTGGTGAGGAGACCTCGCTCATGACCTCTATCGAGGGCAAGAGAGGCGAGCCTCGTCCCCGTCCTCCGTTCCCTGCCGTAAAGGGACTTTATCAGAAGCCAACTATCCTCAACAACGTTGAGACCTATGCTAACATAGCTCAGATCATCCTCAAAGGTGCCGATTGGTTCGCTTCAATGGGTACAGAGAAGAGCAAGGGTACAAAGGTATTTGCTCTCGGCGGAAAGATCAACCACACAGGTCTTGTTGAGATCCCAATGGGTACGACCCTGCGCGAGATCGTATTTGAGATCGGCGGCGGCATCCCCAACGGCAAGAAGTTCAAGGCTGCTCAGACAGGCGGTCCTTCCGGCGGATGTATCCCCGAGGAGCACCTCGACGTTCCGATCGACTACGACAACCTTATTGCGATCGGCTCTATGATGGGTTCGGGCGGACTTATCGTTATGGACGAGGACAACTGTATGGTTGACGTTGCCAAGTTCTTCCTTGAGTTCACCGTTGACGAGAGCTGCGGTAAGTGTACTCCGTGCCGTATCGGTACAAAGAGACTTCTCGAAATGCTCGAAAAGATCACAAAGGGTCAGGGCACAATGGAAATGCTCGACGAGATGGAGGAGCTTTGCTACTATATCAAGGCGAACTCACTCTGCGGTCTCGGTCAGACTGCGCCTAACCCGGTTCTTTCAACTCTCCGCTACTTCAAGGACGAGTATATCGCTCACATCGTTGACAAAAAATGTCCTGCGGGCGTTTGTAAGGAACTCCTTCAGTATACAATCGATAAAGACAAGTGCTTCGGCTGCGGAATGTGCGCGAAGAAGTGTCCGGCAGGAGCTATCTCCGTTACCGATTACACAGCTCCCGGCAAGAAGAAGCCTGCTTATGAGATCGACCCAAGCAAGTGCATCAAGTGCGGTGCTTGTATTGATACATGTAAGTTTAAAGCAATTTCTAAGGGCTAAAGAAAGGAGATATTAATATGGAAATGTTGAATATTAAAATCAACGGTAAAGACTATCAAGTCGAAAAGAATACCACTATTCTTGAAGCCTGCAATAAGTTTGGCATTAAAATCCCGACTCTCTGCTACCTCAAGGAGATCAACGAAATCGGCGCGTGCCGCATGTGTCTTTGCGAGGTAAAGGGCGCGAGAAGCCTTGTTGCCGCTTGTGTGTATCCGATCGACAGAGAGGGAACTGAGATTTTCACAAACACACCTCAGATCCGTAAATACAGAAAGACAAATCTTGAGCTTTTGCTCTCAAATCACGATAAAAAATGTCTCTCATGCCCCAGAAACGACAACTGCGAGCTCCAGAAGCTCTGCCTTGAATACGGCGTTGACGAGACAAAGTTCCAGGGTGCCGAGACAAAGTATGAGGAAGACCATACAACTCTCCACCTTGTTAGAAACAACAACAAATGTATTCTTTGCCGCCGCTGCGTTGCTGCTTGTAACAACCAGTATGTTTCAGTTATCGGCGCAAACAATCGCGGCTTTGACACCGAGGTTGGCTGTGCGTTCGACCTTGAGCTCGGCGACGTTCCGTGCGTAAGCTGCGGACAGTGTACAGTTGTTTGTCCCACAGGCGCGCTTGTTGAGCGCGACGATACCGACAAGGTATTCGAGGCTATCGCAGATCCCACAAAGCACGTTGTTGTTCACACAGCTCCTTCGATCAGAGCTACTCTCGGCGAGTGCTTCGGTATGCCTATCGGCACAAACGTAAAGGGCAAGATGGTCGGCGCAGACCTCACTATCATGGAAGAGGGAACAGAGTTTATCCAGCGCGTAACAAACGGCGGAACTCTCCCGATGATCACCTCCTGCTCACCGGGCTGGATCAAGTTCTGCGAGCATTATTATCCCGATCTCATTCCGCACCTCTCAACCTGTAAGTCACCTCAGCAGATGCAGGGCGCGATGATCAAGTCATATTATGCAGAAAAAGCCGGGATTGACCCCAAGGACATTGTTGTTGTATCGGTAATGCCATGTATCGCAAAGAAATTTGAGATCGCGCGTGACGACCAGGGCAGAGACGGTATGCAGGACAACGATATTTCGATCTCGACCCGTGAGCTTGCAAAGATGATCAAGACCGCAGGTATTCAGTTCACAGAG
>OMZU01000046.1 GCA_900315605.1 uncultured Eubacteriales bacterium
TGCTATAGCCGATATGGAAAGCCACATCAAACGCCTAAACGAATGGATAAGGCGCAGAATACGGCAGATATATTGGAAGCAATGGAAGAAAATCAAGACAAAGCACGATAATCTCATGCGGCTGGGAATCAGTAATTCCAAAGCGTGGGAGTGGGCAAACAGCAGGAAAGCGTATTGGCGAATAGCCGACAGCCATGTTCTGCACATGTTATTAACAAACCAATACCTTGCATCCGTCGGGTATGATGACATACTCAACAGATACAAGGTACTGCACTCAAACTATTGCCTTTGTATATTTGAAATCAGTTAAAATAACTCAACCTTTTTTAATAGAAAATCGATCAGGTTGCAATGGAATATTCCGTCGTCATCATAAAAGCTGTGCGGAATATCAAGTCTTATTATTATCTTTTTGAAAAAGTCCTTTGTAAGCAAAAGTGACGTCAGTTCCGAAGCCGTTTTTTCTTCTGTGTCCATTCTGAGAGCAGATTGAATATAGATTTTCTTGTCAGCGTTGTTTACAACAAAATCTATTTCCTTTTGAACATTTTGCGAATTGCTTCGGTCGGTTACAACTCCAACATCAACAGAATAGCCTCTACTAATAAGTTCGTTGTAGATGATGTTTTCCATAATATGACCGGGATCGAATTGCCTGTAATTCAGACGTGCATTTCTTAAACCGAGATCAGCATAGTAATATTTATTCGGATACTTAAAATAGGTCTTTCCCTTGATATCATATCTCTTTGCCTGCGATATCAAATATGAATCTTTAATATACTCTATATATCGTGAAACCAGCGATGGATTAAGTTTTTCGTTTTTAATGCTCGCTATTGAATTAGTGATTTTTGTTGGGTTTGTAAGAGAGCTGATCTGTGAAGCCAAGAAATCTAAAATATCGTTTAGAATATCCTCGCGTTCAATCCCGTTGCGTTCAACGATGTCCTTAATATACAGCTCCCGATATAACGAAATTAGGTATTCCTTTTTATCAACTTCATTATCCAAGGCAAGCAGTCTCGGCATTCCGCCGTAGAGCATATATTGGTCGAGCGCTTCTTTTGCGTTTCCGCCAATGTAAGAATAATATTCATCAAAGGATAGAGGATGAATATGGATTTGAGTTGCTCTCCCTCTAAATTCGGTAGCTATATCAGCAGACAGTCCCTTTGAATTGCTGCCGGTAACATAAACATCAAGATTCTTGTACGCTTTAAGTTCATTAAGCATATCATAAATCGTGACTTCTATTCCACCGTTTTCTTTATCTACGATTTTTTGAGTCATTTGAACTTCGTCAATGAAAAGGTAACGCTTTTTGGTTTTATCCTCATTTACCAAGCCTTCAACATATTCGCAAAGGGTAATAGGATTTCTATATTTAAAGTATCTTCTTTGATCGAGCTCGATTTTTATAATATCGTTTTCGGAAACACCTTGCCCAATTAGATAATTGTAAAACAAATCGAAAAGCAGAACTGACTTTCCGCATCTGCGGATTCCCGTTATAACCTTTACCTCACCGTTCCACATGTTGTGGATGATTCTGTTTAAATAGTAATCTCGATTAATCATAGTACACCTCATACTTGCGTCGTAACCGACGCTACTTTAAGATTAGTATATCACGTTATTCGTAAAATATCAAGGTGATTCTATGGCTTTATCTAAAAGTTACGTCGCAAATGACATAACTTTTAGATGTGATCGAGATTATTATTATTATAGATTTCCATTAATTTTTTAGAGGTGTCCTTAATTGTATCATCTGATAATTCCTCGATATGATGAATGAAGAAGTCTGTAACTTCATCTGCGTCATCAAATCCGTAAAATGAAGGAACTTTTGTAAACATTAACTCAGTAAAGTCAAACAATACATAAACACAAACAAGCGTATAAGCGAGACTGATTTTGCTTATACGCTTGTTTGTTTTGCCCGAAAAACTATTCTCAAAAAAAGCAGACAAAATTTGTGATGATATTTTTTCATACAGCCCTTGACATATTCCACAAGTGGAATTATAATATAATCAACAAGTGGAATATGGAGGCGGCTATGCTAAAGCACGGAATACTCGGCTTGCTCAACTATGGCAGCATGACAGGATATGAAATTAACAGGACTTTTAAGGATTCACTCAGCTATTTTTGGAATGCGCAAACAAGCCAGATCTACCGCGAGCTTCAAACCTTGAAGAAAAACGGCTGGGCTGAGGATCAGACGATCGAACAGAACGGCAAGCCCGACAAAAAGCTTTTTTCAATAACCGAGAGCGGCAAGGCTGAGCTTAACCGGTGGCTGGTTGAGGACAGCACCGAGTTTGCCGGCAGAAGCTCCTTGCTGATGAAAACCTTTTTTCGCGGAGAGCGCAGCATAGAAGAAAACATTGAATATTTTGACAAGCTCGCCGTCGCCGGCGCAAATTTTCTTAAAGCCTTGCAAACAGAGCCGCCCGATGTGGACGCTTACGCATCTCGCGTGAATGATCCTCAAAAGGCTTTGTATTGGAAAATGACGGTTGAATACGGCGTGATGTATGCACAGATGCATCTGCGCTGGGCGGAAAACTGCAAAAGAGAATTGGAGGAACTGGCAAATGAACATTCTGTTGATTAACGGCAGCCCAAAAGGGAAGCGGAGCAATACCTACAGATTGTCAAGGGCATTTGTCGAGGGCGTTTCGGAAGCTGCCGACTCCGTTTGCGAGGAGCTGACTGTCAGCGATATGGATATCCGTCCGTGCCTGGGCTGCTTTTCATGTTGGAGCAAAACCGAGGGAGAGTGTGTTGTCAAGGACGATATGAAAACCGTGCTTGATAAGCTTTTGTGGGCTGATATCGTGATCTGGTCGTTCGGCTTGTATTATTTTAACGTGCCGGGCAAGCTGAAAACTTTGATCGATCGTCAGCTTCCCCTTGCTCTGCCGTTTATGGTCAGCGAGAGCGAAACAGGCTCTCATCCCTCGCGTTACGATATGTCGGGAAAACGTCACGTGATTATCTCAACCTGCGGCTTTTATACCGCTGAGGGTAATTATGACTCGGTCTACGCAATGTTCGACCATTTTCTCGGCAAAAATAATTATGAATCAATTTGCTGCGGTCAGGGAGAGCTGTTTCGCGTTCCCGAGCTGCACGAAAGAACCGACGCATATTTGCTCTGCGTAAAGCAGGCAGGCAAGGAGTTTGCGCAGGGAGGCATAAAAACCGAGACAAAAAATCATCTTAACGAGCTTCTTTTTCCCAGAGAGGTTTTTGAAGAAATGGCTGACGCAAGCTGGGGGATAGAAAAAACCACAGGGGAAAAGCAGAGTGAGGCGTTCGGCTTTACCAGACAAATGGCGGCACTTTATAATACCGGCTCCTACAGCGGCAAGGACAAGGTGCTGGAGATGGAATATACCGACATTGGCGAGCGGTATCAGATTCTGATGAAGCGTGACGGTCACGAGGTGATCCGTGAGGATTTTCTGCCGTTCACCACCAAAATAGAAACTCCTTTTTCGGTTTGGCAGGATATAGCCATTGGCAAGATCTCCGGCGCGGAGGCATTGACAAAAAGGCTTTACCGCGTTGAGGGCGATTTTGATTTGATGCTGAATTGGGACAAATATTTTGGCTCAGACAAAAAGCCCGAGTCAGCAAAAGGCTCGGCTGATAAAAAAAGCGATAGGGGAACAAGCTTGCTGCTGACGCTTATCCCTTGGATCACCTTTTGGGTGGCTATGGCGATCAACAGTCATATCGGCGCGTTTGTTTCGATTTGCGTTTGCGCTGTTATGAACCTTGTGTTCTTTCGCTTTCGCAAGACGGTGTATGATGTGATCTCCGTCACGGCGGTAACGGGTCTGTCTGTGGCAGCTTTGCTTTTTCCCGATATCGTCAATATCCTTTTGCCTGCATCCTACGCTGCCTTTGGCGCAATGTGGTGTGTTTCCTGCTTGTTCAAAATTCCGCTTACCGCGTGGTATTCAATGAAAAATTACGGCGAGGACAGCGCGCTTGATAATCCGCTTTTTCTTCGCACCAACCGTATTATCTGCCTTGCGTGGGGGCTGCTCTATCTTGCCACCGGCGTGTGGACGTTCTTTTTGATGAGAACGCCTGCTTCATCCTACCTTGCCGTGATAAATAATATAATGCCGATATTTATGGGCATCTTCACAGTCTGGTTTCAAAGCTGGTACCCCCGGCACTATGCTTCTAAGTAAAATCTGCCAAGCAAAGAGAACGTTTTCCTTGCTTGGCAGATTTATTTTTATAATTGAAAAATCTTAAAACTATATCCATATTAATACAGTCGGGAACAAACGTATTTTTTAGATATATTTTTCTTCTCGACCGAAATTGTCAATTGTCCATTGTCAATTGTCCATTGCCTTTCTTCCTCTTGCTGTCGTATTCCGCACAGGGGGTGTTCAGATCCAGATAAGCGATATCATGGTGCGGCTTTCGCTTGTCCTCCGGCGGAAGCTGCATATAGTCGCCGAAAACGCTGCGCAGATATTCGTCATAGCCGCTCATGCACGGCAGGCGTATCCCCTCAAAGGTAACGTAGTCAACGCCCTCGTAGATGTGCTTGGGGTATTCGCGCTTCATCCAGTAGGGACCTGCGCAAAGCTCGGTCACGCATTTGTTTTCGCTGAGCTTGTACTGAGTCATTTTCTTTTCGCAGGCGCGCCAAATTTTGTTTCTGAGCTTTTTTCCTCTGATGATACCGAGCAGCACCCGGCTGCCAAAGCCCATTAAGCCGCCGTGGTTTTCGGGAACGATCTGAGCCAAAAACAGCGAGTACAGCATTGTCCATACAAACTGCATTTTGCGTGCGAATCGGCTGTCGGGGCAAACGTCAAGAGGAAAAACATCGAGCACCAAGCCGTGAGGGATATCAACGTTGACCTGGTTTGCTTTGACCATGGTGTAGTTGGTGTCGGTGATAGTTATAAAGATGTTTCCGGTGAACATTTCGTCATCGGTTTTCAGCAGCCTGAATCTTCCGTCGGCGTGCTTTTCGCGCCATACCTGAGGAAGTCTGTTGTAATCGTCGCGCGGCATGATAACGTCGATGTCATCGTCCCAGGGAACAAAGCCGCCGTTTCTGAGCGCACCGATAAGACCGCCGCCGATAAGATAAAAGCGGAGGTCGTTTTCTTCGCAAAAATCTCTGAAATAAACGATCATGTCAAGCTGCTTTAGTTGCAGCTCTCTTAAAAGCTGAGGTGTGAGCTGAACCTTTTCCATATTATTTCTTCGCCTGCTTTGAAATAGTGTTTTGGGCTATCTTGCGCTTTACCTTTTCTATATGCTCCTGAGCCTTGCTGTCTTTGATTTTTCGCTTCCAAAACGGGATCTCGATCAATCCCACGATCGTGCCCACACCGTAGGAGATGTGAAGCAGGGGGAAAATCAGCGGCAAAAATACAAACTGCGGATGAAGATTCTTCATCGTCATGCAGCCCACGGTATTCACAACGTCGAACATCGCGTAAAGGGCAAGCAAAATATAAAGAGGCAGGGTCAAGCCGAACGCCGCCATAACTGAGGCTGCCGCAAGAGCTACTATGAACAAAAACGGCGCAAAGTGAAAGTACGACAGACATCCCGGACATTCCGCGACCGTCAGTCCGATCCATTTTCCGTTTGAAAACTTTTGCCTTATCATTCCTCTCAGGTCGTTTCGCGAGTGCTGATATGAGATGATATCGGGGCAGCAGCAGAGCTTGTAGCCTGCCTTTCGGATCCGGTAATGAAACTCATTGTCCTCGGTCCTGCCCAAATTTTCGTTAAAGCCGCCGACCTTTTGAATTACCTCTCTGCGGTAGGCTGCGTGAAAAAGACTGTCAAGATATTCCTTTTCCGAGGCGGGACGGCGGTAGCTTGCGATCGAGCTGCCGAACAGCGAATCCTCCGCCGCAAGCAGAGTGAGCTTCCATGACGAAACGTTTGACGAGATATTCGGTCGTCCTCCGCCAACCACGTTTTCGCCCTGCTTGATATTGTAAACATTTCTGGACACAAAATTGCGCGGAATCCTCGCGTGAGCGTCAACGCGGATAATCAAATCTCCGCCGGCTGTCATCAGCGCGGCGTTCCAGGAATACGCCTGGTTTCGCTTGGCGCACTGAACGATTTTTACATCCAAAAAGCCATAGTCGGTGTTTTTGAAGCGTTCCATTTTTTCGTGAGTACCGTCGGTTGACATACTGTCCACAAAAACTATTTCAATTTTTTCATGTGGATAGTCCTGCAACGAGATATCCTTAAAAAGACCCTTTATAGCGTCCTGCTCGTTGTAGGCTATCATACATAAAGAAACTATCATATGATCCCCTTAGCCCTGTTGTCGTGAATAAGCCATTTGACTGAATTTGACATTGCGACCAGCATATACGGCAGAACATATATTGCAGGCACCACAAAAAAGCAAAGCATGATCCAGCCGGTAAAGCTGAAAAACAGCTTGATCGCCGCCGGAAAGCTTTTGATCGAAAATGAAAGCAAACCAAAAACACAATAGGTCGCGCTTTCGGCTTCTCCCATTGAATATGCAAAAAGCGGATAATGAACAAAGATAAAATAAAGCGCGAGCTTTACGGCGACTCCGATAATAACGGAAAGCAAAAACAGCGAGCCGCTCAGCAAATCGTCAAACGGTGCGTCGGTGTTGATAAGCCCGAAAAGCTCCAGCAGATATGTTGGGTCAAGCACAAAGGAGAGGATCAGCACAGGCAGACAAAGCGAGAGATTTAATGCAAGAGTTTTGAGATACCTTCCTGCGCCCTCAAAGAAATACAAAAGGTCTCCGATTTTGGCTTTTCCGGTTTTTGCAGCGTCGGCGGCAAGCCGTATCGTGCCGTTTATCAGCGGGCTGAAAAGTGCCAGAGCACCAAACGAAAAAACATTTCCAAGCGCGTACAAAAGCTTTTTGTCGTCGCGGATCTCTCCGGATTCAAAGTCGTATGCGCCCAAGCATGTCAGTGCGGTGCCGACGATTGAATCGATCAAAACCGCAACCGCAAAGCAAAGCCCTATCGCTGCGATCAAAGTGACCAAATTGCCCTTTAGAGAGGCTCTTGCCTGAGCTTTAATTATACTTTCACTACTCATTCTCGGTTCTCCAGTCATTCCTGTGTATAAAGGCGGTACATAGCCTCAAGACAAATTTGGCAGTGTTTTAGGAAGTTTTCCTTGTCAACGCTCTCGTCGGCGTTGTGCATGTTGATTTCGTCGTTCCTAAAGTTGGGACCAAAGGCAACTCCTCTTCCGCCAAGCTTGCGCGCATAGGTCCCTCCGCCTGTGGAATAAATCAAAGGCTTTTCTCCGGTAACAGCCTCATACGCCTCGCTCAAAATGCCGATAAGCTCCGATTCGCGCTCAACATAAAGCGGCGGCTCGTGGTGGAGCGTTTCAACTCTTAGCTTGCTGTTCTCGGCAACCCGGCAAAACTGCTTGATGACCGATTCGCCGCTGACCGTAACCGGGTAGCGGATGTCAAACTGCGCCTTGGCGGTCTCGCCCTCAATATGAACAATGCCAAGATTCACCGTCAGCGCGCCCGAAGCCGAGTCGCTCATTTTCAGTCCGAGCGACCTGCCGTTGGTTTCTTTGTTTATCGCGTAGTCAATAAACGAGCAGATCGAGCCGATCTCGTCTGCTTCATAGGCGTTTGAGATCAAATCTATCAGCTCCGCCGCTGCATTTTGCCCCTTTTGCGGCTCGCAGGCGTGCGCCGCCCTGCCGCGGCTGATTATCATAAGCCCGTCTATGGTGTAGTTAAATTCAAAATTGCCTGTGCCTGCGTCAGCCAAACGCATCAAAAGCTGCTCGTCATAGCTTGACGAATCAAGCATAACATAAGCCATATCGGGAACGGCGTTGATCGCCTTGCCCGAATGGAACTGACTCAGAACACTTGCATTGTTTACGATCGTGCTGACCTCAATGTGGATGATCCCTTTTTCCGCGCAGCAAATACCGTATTCGCTGTCCGGAGTAAAGGCAAGGTCGGGAAGCGGCATTTTGTCAAAATAGCCGTCCATATCCTCCATTCCCGTTTCCTCGCTCGTGCCGTAGATCGCGCGGAGAGTGTTTTTGCCCTCAACTCCGCTTTCCTTCAGCGCGCGCAGGCAATACAGATTCACAAGAGCCGCGCCCTTGTCGTCGGCAATGCCCCTGCCCATGAGCCTTCCGTCGCGTTCGGTCAGCGCAAAGGGATTCACGCTCCAGTTGTTGCCGGCAGGCACAACGTCAAGGTGAGAGAGCACTCCGCAAAGCCTTCCTCCGCTGCCAAGTTGAACGTGCGCGCTTTTGTCGGTCACACGCTCGCCCAAAAGTCCGAAATCAGCGGCTCTTCCGAGAACGAACCGCAGCGCGCGGTCACATTCGTCGTCCTTTTCGCCGTCAACGGATTCGATCGAGAGCAGGGTGTTAAGGTCGCGAAAAAGCTCTTCCTTATATTTTAATATTGTTTCGCCGAAAGTCATAATAATTCTCCCGTGTATTTTTTCAAGCCTTGTCAGCAGCCCGAGGCACTACCGCATGACTATGGGCAGCTATTGATCTTTAGAGGTGCCCTTATGTCATGCCGCGTGCTTCCTTGCGGCTGAACGCCTTTTGCGGCGATAGATCACAACCGCCGCAAGATAAACCGCAAACACTGCCAGGGCAGCAAGGCTGATTTTTACGCCCGTATTCCAGCCCGGAGTTTCATAGGTGAACACAACGTCACATTCTGTTTTGCCCGGCACTCTTACAGCCATAAAGCCGTAGTCAACCTTTTCAACATCAACAGGCTCGCCGTTCACCTTTGCCGAGAAGCCCTCGGAGTAGGGCACGCTGAAAAACAGAAGCGTATCGTCCTTTTTGTTGTTGAACTGCGCCCTAAAGCCGTCCTTTGTGTATTCAAACCTGCTGCAGCAGTTGTCGGCAAGCTCGGTGCAGTCGTTTTTATATTCTTCCCAGCCGTATTTGTATTTGGCTGAGACCTCCTTGTAATTATCCGAGTCCTCGCCGTAAAGCTTTTTGTCCTGCTCGTCGGTGTAGCCCGTGATGTCGGAATATTTTTTCATCTGCTCGCGGCTGAGCACAAGACCTTTCAGCAACGCCTCGCATTGCAGCTTTTTGTCGATCTTGCCAAATTCCTTTTGCGTAATGTAGGTGTCATAGGCAAAGCCCATGGGGATATAGCACTCGTTTTCATAAATATCAAAGTTGTTGCAGTTCTTGACAAAGCTCCAGTACGGCATCTTTGTTTCGCCCTTTTTGTCAATAAAGCAAACGTCGCTGTCCGCTGCGTTTTCGTTGTCGGAGGTATGGTCAAAATAATACTTGCAGCTCAAAAACGCCCTGAGCGGAAACGCCGAAAAATCAGGCCTTGAGGCAACGTCGCGGACGATACCGAGCTTGTTATAAAAAGTAAGTATGCTTGGAGAAACCGAGCTTTGGAAGCAGTTTATGCTCTGTACCCTCCAGAACATCGGCGTGTTGTCAACACACTCATAAAAGTCGCTTCTTACCTCGTCAAGGTCGTCGATCGTGATTTTATCGCGTGAATTCATAATATCCTTTTTGATGATATTAGAGGAATTGGAGTCAAAAACGCCTGTTGCCACCACAAACAATGAGGAAGTGACCGAAACCGCCAAAACTGCCGAGATCAGCGCGATCGGGAACGCCCATTTTCTTCCGTTGAATTTTTTATAGATAAGCGCGAAGCCCAAAATACAGATTATCGAGAACAGAGCGATTATCCAAAAACGCTCAAGGTGAGCTTCAACACCAAAGCTTATGCCGGAGGCCTTGGAGTTGCCATCCTTCTTTATTTCCGCAGGCATCAAGCCGATAAGCATAGCCGCGCCGAAAACAAGTCCCGACGACCAGGCTATCGCTCTGCCCCAGTTTGCTTCGTTGCTCTCGAGTGCCCTGATAGTGGCAAGCACAAGCATCAAAACAAGCATGTAGTACCAGCGTGCATAGAAGATCGTGGTGTTAAAAAGCTGGAACGCGCTGTTGAGCACCGGCACAAGGGCGAACAAAAACAGAAGCGTTATCATCTTTTTGAGCCAGTCGCGCTTTCTAAGCTGCAAAAAGGCTATTGTTCCCGTCATGCCGAACAGCGGCAGCCAGGCTGCGACCGAAGCCCACTTGCAGTTTGATTCCGGGGTGAATACCGGCCAAGCCGGCAAATCGCTTGGAAACAGAAACGCGCATACAATCAGTCCGTATCTTTGGGCAGGATTGTGAACAAGCATGTTCCATGAGTTTGGAACTTCGTTCAGGCGCGGATTTCCCATGATCCCCAAAACAGACGGAAGCAAGATAAACGCCGCCGCCAAAAAGCCGATAACAGTCTCAAGAGCGAGAAGCAAAAATTCCTTGAATTTGAATTTGTAAGTCTTTGTGAACGACAGCATCAGGAAGTACATAAAAACGAACAAAGCCTGACCTGTGAAGAAATAATAATTGATTGCTGCCGCCGCAAAAACCGCAACAGCGAACAAGCCCCTTCTTTTGTCGAACAAAAATGCGTCCAGCGCGGCGAGCAAAAGCGGGAATACTATCATAGGCTCGTGAAAATGGAAGAAGAAAATATTATAAACCGAAAAGCTTGAAAATGCATAGAGCAAGCCGCCGAGCACAGCATATATCGGACGGCTCACATGTCTTTGAAGATATATATGCGCCGAGGCAGCAGCGCAGGCAAATTTCAAAATCAACAGAGGACCGATAAGATTCGGCACAAAGCTGTTGGGGAATGGGATCGTCATCCAGAAAAACGGACTTCCGAGCGTATAAAAGCTGTAGCTTGCAAGAGTGTCGCTGCCCAAATCGGTGATATGGTTCCAGCTCATATCTCCGCTTCTCACACAGGCGTGGAGAAGCTGATAGAAGGGGATCTCCTGAACATTAAAATCGCCGTAGTAATAGAATACTCCCCTGCCAACAAAAATCATCGGACCGATGACCGCGATCCCGACCAGCAGCGCGAGTGCGAAGGTTGTAAGAATATAATATGGTTTTCTGACCTTAAAGCCCTTTAATCTTCTTGCTTGTGACATTTTCTATCTCCCACTTTTTAAAATAATACTTTGACTTTTTCCGCCTAGTCTGTATAATAATTATAGGTCAAACCGAATCATCCGGGTGTGCGGTTTGCGCACCTTTGCCTATAACTAATGTATTATACCATATAATTTCAAAAAATGCACTAATTTTTCTAAAAAATCAGGAGAAACACATGTCATATTCACATTTCTATGCTATGCTTTCAAGAATGAAGTACATAAACCGCTGGGGATTAATGAATAATACAAGCAGAGAGAACATCAGCGAGCACAGTCACCAGACCGCGATTTTGGCTCACTGCCTTGTTATGATCCACAACAAACGCTTCAACGGAAGCCTCAGCCCCGAAAGAGCCGCTCTGCTTGCGGTTTATCACGATTCAACCGAGATCATCACAGGGGACATGCCCACCCCGATCAAATATTTTAATCCCGAAATCAAAAAGGCGTACAAGGAAATCGAGGACATTGCCGCAGAAAGACTTGTCAACATGCTTCCGGAGGATTTTAGGGACGACTACCGAAAAATCATCAAGATGAACGGCGAAAACGACCGGGAGCTTGAACGCTTTGTAAAGGCAGCCGACAGGTTTTCTGCGCTCATAAAGTGCATCGAGGAGCTGAGAATGGGCAACGACGAGTTCAAAAAGGCAAAGGAAAGCATAGAGAACTCTATCCACGCCATGAAGCTTCCCGAGGCGGAGGTTTTTGAGCGTGAATTTTTGCCATCCTTCTACCTTGCTCTTGATGAACAGGAATAAATCTACATAAAATTTTACCTTTTATTGCCAAATTTCGTCACCCACATCGAGCTAAATTCTTATTTAGAATTATTTATAAGAATAATATGATATAATAAATAGGTATATAATTACTACATGCAAACCGGCAAATATCCCATGGAGGAAAAAATGGATAATAAAAATGTTGTTGATATAAGTTCAAGCACCCAGGTTGTAAAGCTTTACAACAAAAAGGGCAGAGGCAAAAGGATCGCCTGCCTTGTTTTTTCAATACTGTTTTTGCTGGGCGGAAGCGGCTTGCTCTACTACTATTCCGTGCTCAACTCAATGCACTATGTTGATATCTCGGAAAATCCCGATAAATCCACCAAGCAAGACTCCACGCTTCCCTCGGTCGATCCGCTTACGGGCGACGGAACTCAGCTTTCGCTGACCGACGGAGAGCTTTTGCAGGACTCAAAGGTTCTCAACGTAATGCTTTTCGGCGAGGATAACCGCCAGGAGGACGACCACGGAAGAACAGACACGATGATTATGCTCACGATCGACAATCATCACAAAAAAATCAAGCTCACATCCTTTCAGCGTGACTCCTACGTTTACATTCCCGGTCACGGCTACGACAAAATCAACGCCTCATACACTCTCGGAGGCGCAAAGCTCTCGATCAAAACCATTGAATCCAACTTCGGCATAAAAATCGACCGATACGCGGTGGTTGACTTTGAAAGCTTTACCAAAATCATCGACACCCTCGGCGGCATCGACCTTGAGTTGACTGCCGACGAGATCGAATACATCAACTATCAGATGTACAAAAACGGACAAGTTGAATCAAGAAACACAATAACGGATCCTCCCGGAATGGTACACCTCGACGGAATGGAAGCTCTTTGGTACGCCAGAAACCGAGGCTTGCAGATCGGCGAGGATGACAACGAAATCGGAATCAAGGGCGACGACTGGGACAGAACAGCGCGTCAGAGAAAGCTTTTGACAAAGATGTTCAACGACATGAAAAGCGCGGACATCACAAAGATAGTATCGATCGTAAGCTCGGTCGGTCCGATGATCACAACCAACCTCAAAAAGGACGAGATCACCGCACTTGTTTCTCACGCAACAACCTATCTGCAATACGAAATAGAGCAGTATTACATCCCCGAGGAAGGCTTGTGGGAATATGACGATAATACTCCGGTAGGCTCGGCGATCATAATCACAGACCTTAGTGCCCAGCGTTTTGCGTTCGCAAAATACATCTATGAGGATCTGATCCCCGGAGGAACCACTCCTGCAACCGATAACGAAACAACTTCACCCTATCAGGGCGTTGAATATTAAGGAAACATCTAATTCACGCCTTATTATATATAGTATAATAATTTGAGCTGTCGCTAAATCAAGCGGCAGCTCTTTTTTAGTTTGCCCAGAATGGGCAGCAACTCGGTGGTGAAAGTCCACTACACGCTTGGCAGTAGGAAGTGTTAGCAGAGGGCAAGGGTGTCCGTCG